>WOZN01000286.1:7588-9290 GCA_011620245.1 Acidovorax sp. | reverse complement strand
GCGGCAACCGACAAGCAGGCTGCCGATGGCGTTGCCAAGGCGCCGGCGCCGCGCTCCACCCACGAGCGCCTGCAGGCCACGCTGCGGCGCGGCAACGAGTCGCTGTCTCCGCGCGCTCTGCGCCGCCTGCTGGCCGATCTGCAGGAGGTGGTGGCGCCGCAGGTCAGCGAACTGGAAGGCGGCCGCCGCGCCCAGGCCGTGGCCGCGTGGTACAGCCAGGCAGGGCCCGAAGAGCGCCGCGACATGTGGCTGCTGTTGTGCGAGCAGTTCGCGCCCGATGCCACGCGCTTTCAGTCGGCACGCCAGCGCTACGAAGCTGCCGCCGGCACGGCGGATGAAATGCAGGCCGAAATCAGCCTGCGCCGATCATTGGTGTCGCCGCGCACAAGGCTGCTGCAGCGCTTTGCGGTGTTCCCCGAGGGCATGCGCTTTCTGGTGGACTTGCGCGCGCAACTGCTGCCCCAGCTCAAGTCCGACAAGCGCCTGGTGGCACTCGATGCCGATCTGGAGAACCTGTTCTCCACCTGGTTCGACGTGGCCTTTCTGGAGCTTCGTCGCCTGTCGTGGGATTCGCCTGCGTCGCTGATCGAAAAGCTCATCAAGTACGAGGCCGTACATGACATCCGCAGCTGGGCCGACCTGAAAAACCGCCTCGACAGCGACCGCCGCTGCTACGGCTTCTTTCATCCGCGCCTGCCCAATGAGCCGCTGATCTTTGTGGAAGTGGCGCTGGTGGACCGCATATCCAGCAGCATCACGCCGCTGCTGGACGAGGCGGCGGCGCCTGCCGACCTGAAAAAGGCCACCACCGCCATCTTCTATTCGATCAGCAACACGCAGCCGGGGCTGCGCGGTGTGAGCTTTGGCGATTCGCTCATCAAGCATGTGGTGGAAACGCTCACGGCCGAGTTTCCGCGCCTGCGCACTTTTGCCACGCTGTCGCCCATTCCCGGCTTTCGTGCCTGGCTGGGCAAGAACGCGGGGGGCATGCTGGAGCGCCTGGACGACAAGCGGCGCGCCGAACTGGGCCGGGCGGTGGGGGCCGAGCCGCCGCAGGCCGCGCACCTGCTTGCCGCAGCAGACAAGGCGCTGGAGCTCGATGCGCACTCGCCCGTGCGCCAGATGTTGCTGGAATGTGCCGCTTACTATCTGGGCCGCGAGTTGCAGGACGGCAAGCCCGTGGATGCGGTGGCGCGGTTTCACCTGGGCAATGGGGCCCGCGTGGAACGGCTCAACTGGGCCGGCGACCCGTCGGCCAAGGGATTGAAGCAGTCGTATGGCCTGATGGTGAACTATCTGTACGACCTCAAGCGCATCGACAAGCACCGCAACCTGCTGGCCCAAGGCAAATTGCCGATGTCCAGGGACATCGACAGCCTTTGCCGCGGCGGATAGACCGCGCACGGAGGCTTTTTGGGTTCTTCTCTTTCCATTTTTACAACGACGACAGGAGACAAAATGAAAGAACACCGCATGCAACGCCGCACGCTGCTGGCAGGCGCCGCCGCCGCGGGGCTGGCAATGGCTTCGGGTGGCAGCCGGGCACAGTCAGCCTGGCCCAACAAGCCGGTGAGCCTGGTGGTGCCGTTTCCCGCCGGGGGCGGCACCGACGCCTTTGCGCGGCCGCTGGCAGCGCAGTTTGCCAAGGTGACGGGCAAAATGCTGGTGATTGACAACCGGGGCGGGCGGCACCGTGGGCGCC
>WOZN01000286.1:0-7488 GCA_011620245.1 Acidovorax sp. | reverse complement strand
GACATCGAGAAAGACTTCATCCCCCTGGCGCTGCTGGCCAATGTGCCGCAGGTGCTGGTGGTAACCCCAAGGCCGTGCCGGCCAGCAACTTCAAGCAGTTCCTGGAGCACGTCAAGCGCAACCCTGCCCGTCTCAACTACGGCTCGGCGGGTGCTGGCACCTCGCACCATCTGGCCGGCGAGCTGTTCAAGCAGCAGACGGGTACCTTCATCACGCATATTCCCTACCGCGGTGCCGGCCCGGCATTGCAGGACCTGATTGCCGGGAACGTGGACATGATGTTCGACGGCATGGGTTCATCGGCCACGCACATCAAGAGCGGCCGCATCAAGGCGCTCATGGTGTCGGGCAGCCAGCGCAACCCGGCCTTTCCGGACGTGCCCTGCGCCGCCGAGGTCGGGCTGCCCGACTACACCGTCACCACCTGGTACGGCCTGTGGGCGCCCAAGGGCACGCCGGCCGATGTGCAGGCGCGCATCATCGAAGACATTCGCCGCATCGGCGCTGCGGATGAAATCAAGGCCATCTGGGCCGGCAACGGTGCCGAATACGGTGGCATGACGCAGGCGCAGTTTGCGAAATTCGTCAGCACCGAGGTCCGGCGCTGGGCGCAGGTGGTCAAGGGCGCTGGTGCCAAGCTAGGTTGAAGAAAGGAATTGCATGACAGGGGAAGTTGTCGCGGCGCGGGCCGCAGGAGCGGCCGGCGATGCGGGTGTGGTGCAGGTCACGCTGCGCCACGCCGGCCGGCTCAACGCGATGTCGCGCGCCATGTGGCGCCAGCTTCGCTCTGTTTTTGAGAGCATTCAGCGCAATCCGGATGCGCGCTGCGTGCTGATAGAAGGTGCCGACGGCAGCTTCTGCGCCGGCGGCGACATTTCGGAATACCCGGCATTCCGTTTCGATGCTGCGGCGCTGCGCGACTTTCACGAAAACGATGTCTGGGGCGGCCTGCAGGCCATGCTTGCATGTGACGTGCCCATCGTGGCGCACATCGCCGGCGCCTGCATGGGGGCGGGCGTGGAGATTGCCAGCTGCTGCGACATCCGCATTGCCGGCAGCAGCGCACGCTTTGGCGCCCCCATCGCCCGGCTGGGCTTTCCCATGGCGCCGCGTGAAGCGCAACTGGTGGCGGGCGCGGTGGGCGATGTCACCGCGCGCCAGATGCTGCTGGAGGCCGCCACCTTTTCAGCGGCCGACATGCTGGCGCGTGGATTCCTGAGCCGCATCACCGAGCCCAGCCTGCTGGCCGCCGATGCGCTGGGCACGGCCTGCCGCGTGGCCGCCCTGGCACCTGAAGCCGCACGCATGAACAAGCAGACATTTCGGGCATTGAAATCGCCTGTAGCGCCCGATGGTAAAGCGCAAGCAGCTATTGAAAATATAGTAAATTCCACGCCCGGCCCTTACGCCTATGCCGACAGTGCCGAGCACCGCGAAGGCATCGCGGCCTTCCTGGCCAAACGTCCCCCTGTTTTCTGACTCGCCATGAAACAACCGAGCAACAACGCCAACCTGTTTTGCGCCCTGCGCGCGGCTTTTCCCCCCGATCTGGACCAGACCGCCGTCGAAACCACCTCGCCCCAGGGCGAGCCACTGCTCTACACCTGGCGCGACCTGGACCATGCCAGCGCGCGCATCGCCAACCTGCTGGCGTCGCTGAAGCTGCCAGCCGGTAGCCGTGTGGCGGTGCAGGTCGAGAAATCGGTCGAGGCCATGCTGCTGTATCTGGCCACGCTGCGCGCGGGCTACGTGTTCTTGCCGCTCAACACGGCCTACCAGAGCGGCGAGATGGAATATTTTGTCGGCAATGCCGAGCCCGCCGTGGTGGTGTGCACGCCCGGCAACTTCGGCTGGGTGTCCAAAATAGCCTTCAAGGCCGGCACGCAGCATGTGTTCACGCTGGGCGACGACCGCACGGGCAGTCTGCTCGATCGCGCCGCGCACCAGGCCGACGATCACCAGCCTGTTGACAAGGCGGGGGATGACCTCGCCGCCATCCTCTACACCAGTGGCACCACGGGCCGCAGCAAGGGGGCCATGCTGACGCACGGCAACCTGCTGAGCAATGCCGTGACGTTGAAAGACTACTGGGGCTGGACGGCTACCGGAGGGCCTGACGGCCGTGGCGATGTGCTCATCCACGAGCTGCCGATCTTCCATGTGCACGGCCTGTTCGTGGCCATCCACGCCGCGCTGCTCAATGGCAGCAAGATGATCTGGCTGGCGAAGTTCGACCCCAAGGCCGTGCTGGCGGCCATGCCGCGCGCCACTGTGTTCATGGGCGTGCCCACGCTGTATGTGCGCCTGCTGGCCGAGCCAGGGCTGAACAAGGACGCCACGAAGAACATGCGCCTGTTCATCGCAGGCTCGGCGCCGTTGCTGATCGAGACCTTCAATGCGTGGCGTGAGCGCACCGGCCACACCATCTTGGAGCGCTATGGCATGAGCGAGACCATCATGCTCACGTCCAATCCCTATGGTGCCGACGCACGCTACGGCGGTCAGAGCGAGCGGCGCGGCGGCACGGTGGGTTTTCCTCTGCCCGGTGTGGGCCTGCGCGTGGTGGACGATGCGGGCAAGGCCTTGCCGGTGGGCGAGATCGGCAACATCCAGGTGCAAGGGCCCAGCGTGTTCAAGGGTTACTGGCGCATGCCAGAAAAGACGAAGGAAGAGTTCAGTGCCGACGGCTGGTTCAAGACCGGCGATGTGGGCAAGGTGGATGAGCGTGGCTATGTCAGCATCGTAGGGCGCAGCAAGGACCTCATCATCAGTGGCGGCTACAACGTCTATCCCGCAGAAATCGAAAGCGCCATCAACGACATGCCGGACGTGGCCGAAAGCGCGGTGGTGGGCGTGCCCCACCCCGATTTTGGGGAAGTGGGCGTGGCTGTGGTCATCGCCAAACCGGGTGCAAAGCTCGATGGCGAGACCATCCTGGCGCAACTCAAGTCGCAGTTGGCCAATTTCAAGATTCCCAAGCGTTGCTTTGTGGCGACCGAGCTGCCGCGCAACACCATGGGCAAGGTGCAAAAAAACCTGCTGCGTGAGCAGCACAAGGGCTTGTTTGTCTGAACGGCCAGCAGCTGGCCATGAAAAACGGGGCCATTGCGGCCCCATTTCGCTTCACTTGACAGTTGTTCGCGTTTGTAGCACTGGTGTAGTGTTCGACGCTATGCGGCACATAAAACCGCGCCTCTTGGCGCATGGCGTTACAAACCCTCGCGATAGCTACGGCTATCGCCTTGCCCTGCGCCAAAACGCATCGCTTTGATTTGTGCCGCCAAGCATCGAACACTACACGAGGAGGTCAATGTCATGCTCAACGCAGCACCAGCACGGGAATATGCGAGTGCGTGAGCACATGCTGCGTTTCGCTGCCCAGCAGCAGGCGCTTGATGCCCTTGCGGCCGTGCGAGGCCATCACGATCAGGTCGCACTTGTGCTTCTTGGCGGCCGCGATCACAGCTTCGGCCACCAGGTCGGACTTGGCCACCACGCCCTTGACCTCTACACCTTTGGCGCTGCCCTGGGCCTTCACTTTGTCCACCAGCGCCTGGGCGGTGTCGCTCCACTGCTGCTCGATGCGCTTCACATCAATCATGTCAACTGGCATGCCGCCTTCAAAATAGCTGCGCGGGTAACGCGGAACCACCTTCAGTGCCACGACCATAGCGCCCGACAAGGCTGCGAGCGACAGGCCAGCTTCAACCGCCTTGTCGGAAAGTTCAGAACCGTCGGTGGCAACCAGAATGCGTTTATACATGCTTGACTCCTCGAAATAGGTATCGTCCGAAATTATCCATTAGGAGGCCCTTCGGGCCTGCGCGGGTGCTGGCGGACAATTTGCGGTCATTTTGGTCCCTGCTTCGGCGGCAATGGCAGGGCTACTACCTTCTCACCATTGCCCCAACTGCCTCGCAACTCGCCACGCCACCTCCTCGCGTCCTAATGAACAATCTCGGATTATTGGAGCTTAGGGAGGACCATGATTTGCAGCTTGATCCATGTCAATGTACATGTCATGCTCTGCCGATAGGCTTGAACCATGTCCACGAACTCCCTTACTTTGCCAGATATGGCAGCCCATGTGCTGCTGGATGACCCGCAGGAGTGGCCTGCGTTCGGGCGTTTGCGCCAGTCTTCGGGCAGCGGGGCTCAGGAGAGCGTGGCTGCAGCGACTGCGGTAGCAGCCTGCGCCGGGCATGCGCCGGATGCGGTGTGGGAATCGAATGTGGTGCTGGAGGGCATGCACTGCACCGCCTGTGCCCTGAACATCGAAGACGCATTGCGGGCGGTTCCTGGTGTTGAGCAGGTGGATGTGAGCGCCGCCACGCACCGTGCCCGCGTGGTGTGGCGGCCCAATCAGGTGCTGCCGTCGCAGTGGATGGCGGCGGTGCAGAAAGCGGGTTACCGTGCCCTGCCGGCGATGGATTCCCATGCGCGCGAGCAGCGCCAGCGCGAAAACCGGCTTGCGCTGTGGCGCTGGCTGGTGGCGGGCTTTTGCATGATGCAGGTCATGATGTATGCATGGCCTGCCTATGTGGCACAGCCGGGCGATCTGACCGGTGAGATGGAGCAGTTGCTGCGCTGGGCCTCGTGGGTGCTGACGCTGCCCGTGGTGTTCTTTGCCTGCGGCCCATTTTTTACCAGCGCGCTGCGCGACATCCGCCAGCGCCGCGTCAGTATGGACCTGCCGGTGGCTCTGGGCATGGGCATCACCTTCGTGGTGAGCACGGCAGGCACATTTGATCCCGCAGGAATCTTTGGCCGTGAGGTCTATTACGACTCGCTGACCATGTTCGTCTTTTTCCTGCTGACCGGCCGCTGGCTGGAGCTGCGCCTGCGGGACCGCACAGCCGGCGCACTCGAGGCCGTCATGAACCGCCTGCCCGATAGCGTGGAGCGGCGTGGGGCCGACGGCGTCTTTGCGCGCGTGGTCACGCGCCGGCTGGCCGTGGGGGACACCATTCGCGTGCTGCCTGGCGAGGCATTTCCTGCCGATGGCTGCATCACACGCGGCAGCACCCAGGCCGATGAAGCCCTGCTCACGGGCGAATCCACACCCGTGGCGCGGCCCTTGGGCAGCCAGGTGACGGCGGGCAGCTACAACCTGCAGGCCCCGGTGGAGGTGCGGGTGCAGGGCATTGGGGGCCAGACCCGCTTTGCCCAGATTCTGGCACTGATGGAAAGCGCTTCGCTGCAAAAGCCCCGTCTGGCCCAGCTGGCGGATCGCATTGCACGGCCTTTCCTGCTGGCTGTGTTGCTGGCGGCCGGGCTGGCGGTGGCCTGGTGGTGGCCGTCGGACCCGGGGCACGCCCTGATGGTGGCCGTGGCGGTGCTCATCGTCACCTGCCCCTGTGCCTTGTCGCTGGCCACGCCGGTGGCCATGCTGACGGCGGCTGGCACATTGGCCCGCCACGGCGTGCTGGTGCGCAACCTGCAGGGGCTGGAGGCACTGGCCGGCGTGGATACCCTGGTGTTCGACAAGACGGGCACGCTCACCCGGGACGGCATGGCCGTGCAGACCGTTCGCTGCGCGCCGGGCCTGACCCGTGACGATGCCCTGGCGCTGGCGGCCACGCTGGCGCGGCAATCCATGCACCCCGCATCCCGCGCCATCGTGGCTGCGGCTCCCGTGGTCAGCGCGCGCTGGAGCGCCGTGAATCTGCGCGAGGATGCGGGCTTGGGGTTGACTGCCGAAATACATGACGCACTGGGCACTGTTCCGCCTCGTTTGCTGCGACTGGGTTCTGCCCGGCATGCAGGCGTGGCTGTGCAGGGTGGCGGGGAGGCGCTGCAGGTGGTGCTCTCCGCGCAGGGGAGCGACGGCCGGTTCACCGAGTTGGCGTGCTTCGATGTGATCGAGGATGTGCGGCCCGAGGCACCTCATGTGGTGCGTGCCTTGCAACAGGCGGGCGTTGCGGTGCAGATTCTGTCGGGAGACCGGCTGGGCGCGGTACAGCGGGTGGCCGCACAGGCGGGCATATCCCAGGCCCAGGGCGAATGCACGCCCCAGGACAAGCTGGTCGCCTTGCAGCGGCTGCAGGCACAGGGGCGCCATGTGGCCATGGTGGGCGATGGCCTCAACGATGGGCCGGTTCTGGCGGGGGCGAATGTGTCGTTTGCCTTTGGCCGCTCGGTGCCGCTGGCCCAGGCGCGCGCTGATTTTGTGGTGCTGGGGGGCAGCCTGTCGTTGGTTCCGCAATCTGTGCTGCTGGCGCGCCGAACCCTGCGCGTGGTAAGGCAGAATCTGGGATGGGCTGCGGGCTATAACGCGGTGTGTGTTCCATTGGCCCTGGTGGGCTGGATGCCGGCCTGGCTGGCGGGGCTGGGCATGGCGCTCAGTTCGCTGCTGGTGGTACTGAATGCCGCCCGTTTGTCCCAAGCCCTGCCCGGTGTGGATGTGGTGGGGGTGAGCCAGCCGCAGCCGATGAAAGGCCCAGCACCCATGACCTCTGCCTCCCAATCTTCCCTGGAACCGATCTGATGGACATCCTGTATTTGCTGATCCCCTTGTCCGTCATCTTGGTGCTGATGGTTCTGGCGGGCCTGTGGTGGGCGATCTACCACGGCCAGTTCGAGAGCGTGGAGCAAGAGGGCGAGCGCATTTTTCGGGACGATTGATGTGCGTCAATGTTGAATAGCCCTACTTGAATAAAACTAATCCTGCATTAAAAACGAGGTGCCCGATGGATTCTCCAAAAACAATGACTGTGCACTACAGCGATACGGTTGTGCGTCAGTTTTCTATCATGGCCGTGGTATGGGGGGTGGTTGGCATGCTGATGGGCGTAATCATCGCCGCCCAGCTGGCTTGGCCAGAGCTCGGTTTCGGCATTCCATGGCTGAGCTACGGGCGCTTGCGTCCGCTGCACACCAACGCGGTGATCTTTGCATTTGGCGGTTGCGGGCTGTTTGCCACCAGCTATTACGTGGTGCAGCGCACCTGCCAGACACGCCTGTTCGCACCATCGCTGGCGGCGTTCACGTTCTGGGCCTGGCAGTTGGTCATTGTGGCTGCGGCGATCAGCTTGCCCCTGGGCTACACCCAGGGCAAGGAATATGCCGAGCTGGAATGGCCGATTGACATCTTGCTTGCAGTGACCTGGGTGTCCTATGCCATCGTGTTTTTTGGCACCGTGGGCATGCGCAAGGTCAAGCACATCTATGTGGCCAACTGGTTCTTCGGCGCCTTCATCCTGGCCGTGGCCTTGCTGCACATCGTCAACAGTGCAGCCATTCCTGCCGGCTTCATGAAGAGCTATTCGGCCTACGCGGGTGTTCAGGATGCCATGGTGCAATGGTGGTACGGTCACAATGCTGTGGGCTTCTTCCTTACCACGGGCTTCCTGGGCATGATGTATTACTTCATCCCCAAGCAGGCGGGCCGTCCGGTGTACAGCTACCGCCTTTCCATCGTCCATTTCTGGGCACTGATCTTCACCTACATGTGGGCCGGCCCGCACCACCTGCACTACACCGCGCTGC
>WOZN01000431.1 GCA_011620245.1 Acidovorax sp. | reverse complement strand
TATCGCTGCGGTTTGCGCCTTGCCCTGCGCCCAAACGCATCGCTTTTATTTGTGCTGCCAAGCATCGAACACTACACTAGCAACGGCCCGGACGGACGTGGCGGGCCAATCCTTGCGTGGCATCAATTCGCTGCAGATGATCGGTGGCAAGCATAATCAAATCAAGCCGCGGAGATCGAAGTGGTAGCGTTGGTCATAGGATTGCGGGCCGGCACCGATCAATGCAATATTCGTATCCCCGCACAACCAAGAAGGAAAATGACGATGTGCGCTCACATTCGCATCCAGGGATATTGCTCCCCGTTGACCCGCAACGACTGCTGAACATGGTTAACATGAACACGGGCTCGTATCAGTTCGAAGCGCTCAACGACGCGCGTTTTCAAACGCAGCGGCTGCAACAGCAGGCCCAGGCCGTTCGTAGCGTGGAGACCTCAATTTTGCGCGGCGCGGGCATTCAGCCTGCGCACGACGTGCTCGAAATCGGCAGCGGACCGGGCTTCGTGTCCGATCTGCTGGCAGAGCTGGCTCCCGAGGGAAGTCTGCACGCGGTGGAGCCCAGCCCCACCTTGATTTCCCAACTGGAAGGTAACGTGCGGCAAAAACCTGCGCGCGGGCTGTTCACCCACCAGGCCTATGGTGATGCCTTGCCCCTGACGGATCAGAGTATCGATTTCTCCTACACACGCTTCGTGCTCCAGCACCTGCCCAAACCGCAGGCTGTGGTGCAGGAAATCTTCAGGGTCACGCGTCCCGGGGGGCGTTTCTGCGCCGTTGACTCCGACGACGGACTGGTGCTGTTCCACCCTGGGGAACCGCGCGTGGACCATGTGTTGCGCAGCGCACAGAGCATTCAGGCCAGCCAGGGCGGCGACCGCTTCATCGGTCGCAAGATGCAGGAGATGATGCTCCTGGCCGGCTTCTCCAAGGTCAAGACGCGGGTCATGATGTTGACCAGCAGCGAACTGCCGTTCCCCGTGTTGTTCAACATCCTGCTGGGCTACAAGGCCTCGCTGCTGGGCGACGCTGTGGACCTTCCCAAGCTGTTCGAAGACTTGTCGGCCGACGTGGCCGCCGGCAGGCGACTGGTCGCCGCAGGGGTGTTCATCGTGTCGGGCGAACGCACATAAGGCCGAGACCCCGGGCCTGCGATGGAAACCGAGTACTTCATCTTCTACGAAGTCATCCCCGGCACCCCCGATTTCGAGGACTATCTCGAGGCGCGGTATTTGGTGTTCTGCGAAGAGCTGGGTCGGGTCGCTGCGACTGGCATATTCTCCAGTCGCGGTCATCCCATCGAAACCGACCAATACGATGCCAACAGTCGGCATTTCATCGCGCGCCACAAACGCACTGGCGTGATGGCGGGCTTCATGCGCATTATCATGCCCAACGAGCATGGACTCAACGTGGCGCAGCGTTACATCATCGAGCGGCCGCTGCCCTACGCCAGTGCCACCGACGACAAGATCGGCGAGATCTCCAGGCTGGCCGTGACCCCGCACTTCCGCCGCCGCCCCTCCGACAAAGGCAAGCCGATCCAAGGCGACCTCGAGAGCGAAATGACCCTGAAGACCGAGGGCTCGCGCCACCACCAGCCCGAACTGGTGCTGGGCATGTATCGCGAGGTGTACCAGCTGTGCCGCCAGACTGGTCTAGGCTACTGCATGGCCGCGATGGACAACCTGTTCAGCCGACTTTTGACTCGCCTGGGATTTCCTTTCGTGGCTGTGGGGCCCCTGAATACAAGCGTCACGCCGGCTCGGCGCGTGTACATCATCAGCGCCACCGAAATGGAACGCACGCTCGGTGCTCGCGAAGACACCATCCTGCAGTTCATGCAGACTCAGATCAACACCAACACCAACACGAAGCCCGCTCCGCTGGCCGAATCAGGACGGTAGAGCCGCGCCCCTCATCCGCTGGCGCCAGCGTCCCAACACGTGACGCGTGGCGACCAGCCAGCCCTGCCATCGGTGCAGGTCGCAGGCCAGCAAACCCACCCGCTCTCGCCGCAGGGCCATCCAGTCCGCCTTGTAAGCATCGTCGCCACTGAGGTAGTCCACTTCCGCCACCCGGTCTACATCGATGACATGCTGCATCAAGGCAGCAGTGAGCACCGATCCGGCGGATAGCTTCTGGATGCCATCCACGTACGCCAGTTTGTAGATATTTGCCTTGTCGCCATGCACCAGCCAGACCTGCGCGGCCAGGGGCGTCTCGCCTAGCCACAACACACCCAGGCGCAGCCAGCCTTCATGCACAGCGGTGTGCACGAGCCCTGGCATGAAACCGGGACAAGGCTCTGGCTGCTTCCAGCTTTGGGAGTAGACGGTCTGGTATGCGGTCAAAGCGCAGGCCAGGGTGGTCGAATCACCGGTATGAATATCAATGCGCCATGCCCCAGCGCGGTCTAGTCGACGCCGGCCACGCTCCACGCTGTTCCGCAGGGCTGACGGACGCTGCTGCCAATAAGCGTCAAACCCGCCTTGCGGCACGATTTGGTACCAGTTGCCGAAACAGAAGAAACGGTCTGTCCAGTACCCGGCTGCTTGCAGTCCGCCCTGTAGCGCCGCAAGCCATGCGCTGTTGGCATCCAGCGGCTGTAATCGCAGCACAGCGCTGCCAGGCAACTGCCGAAGCGCCTTGGCCGCCGAAAGCCACTGCGCAGTCGACAGGTTTTGGATGGCGTCGGGTGAACCTGTTGGGCCATAAAGACAGCTGTAGTAATTCCCCAAAGCAGCCAACGGCGCGCCTGGCGCTTGCTGCATCAGGTGCAAGCGGGCAGCCCCGTCGCTCAATGGCACGGGCAGCGGACATATCCAATGCCGATGGGGCGCTCGCTCGAAACCATGGGCCAGCAGGTTGGCAAACCAGGCCTCGGTCTCGAACAGGTCGCCGGGCATGCTGCCGCCCTGCCTTGGTCGCTCAGCGGCCGATGGCCAGATAGTCAAACCCCTGGCCACGCACCAGCGCAGGGTCGTACAGGTTGCGGCCGTCCACGATGAGCGGCTGCTTGAGCCGGGCCTTGATCAGGTCAAAGTCCGGGCTGCGAAACTCTTTCCATTCGGTCACGATGACCAGCGCGTCTGCACCCACCAGGGCCTCGTTGGGGGACTGCGCATAACGGATACGCGGCTCGTCACCCAGCACACGCTGCGCTTCGTGCATGGCCGCCGGATCGTAGGCGGTGACCGTGGCACCCGCGGCCAGCAGGTCGGCCAACAGCGCAAGGCTGGGCGCTTCGCGCATATCGTCGGTGTTGGGCTTGAACGCCAGGCCCCACACCGCAAAATGCCGGCCCGTGAGATCGTCGCCCAGGCGCTGCTTGATCTTGCGGCCGAGCACGTTTTTCTGCACTTCGTTGGCGGTTTCCACCGCCGTGAGCACTTTCAGTTCCACACCGCCCTCGTCCGCCGCGGTCTTGATGAGGGCTTTCACATCCTTGGGAAAGCATGAACCGCCGTAGCCACACCCGGGGTACAGGAAATGGTAACCAATGCGCGGGTCTGCACCCATTCCCTGGCGCACCATTTCAATGTCGGCACCCAGCTTTTCCGCCAGATTGGCCAGCTCATTCATGAAGCTGATGCGCGTTGCCAGCATGGCATTGGCGGCGTATTTGGTCAGTTCTGCGCTGCGCACATCCGTCACGACCAGGCGTTCGCGGTTGCGCTGAAACGGCGCGTAAAGCGCGCGCATGAGCAAAATGGCCCGCTCGTCAGACGCGCCGACGATGATGCGGTCGGGGCGCATGAAGTCCTCCACCGCCGCGCCTTCCTTGAGGAACTCGGGATTGGACACCACCGCATAAGGCGCCTGCACGCCACGCTGACGCAGTTCATCGGCGATGGCCGCGTGCACCTGGTCGGCCGTGCCCACAGGCACCGTGCTCTTGTCCACCACCACTTTGTAATCGGTCATGAGGCGGCCAATGTTGCGCGCCGCCGCCAGCACATATTGCATGTCAGCCGAGCCGTCTTCATCGGGCGGCGTGCCCACCGCGATGAACTGGATGGTGCCGTGCTGCACGGCGTGCGCCGCATCGGTGGTGAAGTGCAAGCGCCCGGCAGCCACATTGCGCCGCACCATATCCTGCAAGCCGGGTTCAAAAATGGGTATGCCGCCTGCCTCTAGAACACGAATCTTCTCCAGGTCGAGGTCAAAGCACAGCACGTCATTGCCTACTTCGGCCAGACAAGCCCCACTGACCAGCCCCACATACCCTGTCCCGATGACTGTGATTTTCATGATGCTTCATTAAAACTATGACTTACGCAAATAAGGATGCCACAACGGTACCTGCCTTTGTGGCAGGCGGCTTGCCTGGGCCTGTTTTGCGTAAGTCATGAAAACAATGCGCCATTACACCCGATGCAGCGCATTGCGGCCACCTTGACCAGCACCTGACGCAACTGCCGTGCGCCGAGGCAGGAAATTTTTTGAACCAACTCGCTTGCGTGGCCTGCAGACCTTGCGTTCGCTCGCTGGGCTGGGGCTTGCCCGCAAACGCGCTATTGACGATTGATGTGCATGCGTTTGAAACACGCACAAACCCCAAGACCTCAACCCTTGCGGCGACGCGACACCAAAGACAGCCCGGCAAGCGCTGCCCCCATAAGTGCCAAAGACCCGGGTTCTGGCACGCTGGACGCTTCGCGCCAAGCGACCTCGCCGATACCGCATGCAGGGTAGCTTCCAGCATCCTGTTGTGGGCAATCAGATGCATCGAGACGGAAATATTGCGCATCGACCGCATTGAACCCGAAAGATTGGGGGCCATAGTCGAAGCCAATCGGCGAATTGATCGGCGCCACATTCGACAACACCGCAGTGAAATGAGTCCCGTCGACGGAATAGAGCAGATTGAACAAGCCGATGCCGGAGGCGTCTTCGTTCCAAAGCGCAAACGCATCAATGGTTTTCAGCGATCCGAGGTTGTAGGTGACACTTGCCGTGGAGCTGTTTTCATTGCCAAACCATTCCTGACCATCGTACGCCACGGCGTGCAACGGGTTGCTTGCGATGTAGGTATCGTAATCCGTGACGCCACTGACGTAATCGTTGTCGCCAGGCAGCCCCCAGCGATCGAAAGTGTCAGCAATCGAACCTGAGCCTGGACCGCCACTGTTGATGGTGGCGCTCACAGCACTCAGAATGGCGCCAGCCGATGCCGGGGCTGCAACGGCCATGGCCCCTGCGGCTGCCAGCGAAATGGCGACTTGCTTTAAACAGTTCGAGTTCATCACGGTCCTACTCCTGTGAAGGCTGAATGGGCCAAAGCGCTTATTCCGATGCCTTTGGGATGACTGCATGATCCATGTGGAAGCCATGGGCGGTCATGCAAGCCTTATGCCAAAACAAAAAATCATTCATTGACAATGGCTTACAAGAAATTTCCCTCTTTTTCCGGGCAAACTATAAAAAAAATCGACATTCATTTTCGCGTGCACCACAAAATTGACTTATCAATTGATAGCGACTGCACGCCCCCGAAGTTCAATACCGTGATGAGATTTCTTGCGCATCTTTCAGGACCGCGCAACCAGAAAAACTCCGGTGCAGATCAAAGCCACGCCACCCGCCCGCAGCGGCGAAACCTGCTCGCCCAGCATGAGGCCCACTACCACCGTGAATGCAAACCCCAGACCTACTAGCGGATAGGCCTTGCTCACATCCCATTTCGACAGCACGCCCAGCCAGATGACTGCCCCCAGGCCATAGAGCAGAAATCCGCCCAAGACATATTTGTTCGCAATCACCATCGCCATATTGCCCAGCGAATACGGATGGACCATTGCATCCCGCACTCCCTGGTCTGACATACCTGCTTTCAGCGAGAACTGCGCAGCCACCGACAGCGCGACGCTCAGCAGGGCAATCGCAAAGGTGTTCATGGATAAAGCTCCAAAGTAAAAAAATGGCCAGTAACGGCTGCAGCGATCATGGCGAGCACGGTCAGGCGGCTGCCCCGGTCTTTGAGGGCATAGACGACCGGGTCGTCGTGCATCTCACCCCGCGAAGTCTTGACCCACAGGCGGGCCATCCAATACACCAGCCCAATGCCTACGAGCCACAGCATTTGCGGGGTGGCGTAGCGCGCCTGGGTGTCGGGTGCACTGATGAACAGGCCAAACACCACCACGGCACAAAGCGCAGCGCCAACACCCAGCGGCCACAGCACCACCAAGTCGCTCACCCGGTAGTCGCGTCCCCTGGTTGCGCCCACGCCAGCCTCTTTCAACGCCACCAGTTCCGCACAGCGCTTGACCAATGCCAGACTCAGGAACATGAAGGCCGAAAACGCCAGCAGCCAGGAGCTGGTGGCCACACCGATCGCCACGGAGCCTGCCAATATGCGAATGGTGTAGAGAAGCGACAGCATGAGCACATCCATCAGCACGTATTCCTTGATCACCCAGCTGTAGAAGCTGGTCAACACCAGATATGTCCCCAGCATCCATAAAAATCCTTGCGATACGGTGCTGGCCAGAACAAGGGACAACACCAGTGCAATGCCCGCCACCAGCAGCCCATGCAGAATCGGCAGCGCGCCACAAGCAAAGGGACGCAGGCGTTTGCGAGGGTGGGCACGGTCGCTTTCAAGGTCCCACAGGTCGTTGACGATATAGGTCGCAGAGGCAGCGAAGGAGAAAGCCAGGAAGGCCAGCACTATGCTGGCCAGCTTGTCGATGTCGGCAAATGCGAACGTGGTGAGCAACGGGACGAACAACAGCAGGTTCTTGATCCATTGGTGCACCCGCAGTGCCCGCAGCCAAACGGCCATGCTGCTGCTCTGCTTCGGGTACTCGCGCTCAATGGGCACCTCGCGCCGCACCAGCGCCGCTGTGCGGTGCGCCACACCGACCAGGATCGCCGCCTTGGCCTGCTTCCAGATAGGAAGATCGGCCTCGCAATCGCCGGCATAGACAAAAGCCTCACCCACGCTTTCCTGGATCGCCTTGAGTTTCGCCAGGCCCTTCAGGTTGTTACCTGCCTGGGTGGCAAGCACTTTGTCAAAAATTCCCAGGTGCCTGGACACGGCCTCGGCAGCCGTGTGGTGTGCCGCTGTGGCAAGAACAATCTCGCGCCCCCTGGATTTTTCCTCGTGCAGGTAAGCAAGCAGCGGTGCGCAATAGGGGATTTTTGTGGCGTCAATGGTGCCGCGAGTCGCGATTGCCTCCTTGAACCCGGCCCGTCCCCGCATCAGCCACAAAGGCAAGAGCAGGAGACTCAACGGTGAATGCTTGAGCAGCTGGATCAATGACTCCAGCAAGGTGTCCGTTGGCGTCAGGGTGCCATCCAAGTCCACAACCAAAGGCATGTTCGATGTATGGTCCACTCGCCTCTCCTCATAATGTGAGGCGTGTTGTAGCAGATATCCCTGCTGATTCCACGTTCTTTTTTGCCAGTTGCCGACCCACCGTTTATGCAAAAAAGGGCGCAATCGCTTAATGGTGAAGCGCCGACAGCTATCTAATGAATAGCAAATATAGGGAATCTTTAACTTTCATGGTGCAGGACAGCCCCATCCCGGAGCATGAAACTTTGATTTATGCTCACTACATGCTGAGACTTTACACGATAGGTTGCAGCGTTTTTTTGTAAGTGCGTTATTTCACGTTAAGTGTTATGCCAGCACAGCAATACCCGCCAATTGAATGGACTGATTTACATGAGCACTGCACCCACTCGCCAACACACAATCACAAGTGATTGTCGCAATGGGCTTACGAGCCTGACTATTTTTGTCGCCTTGTCGGCTTGCGGTGGCGGCAATGACAGCGCAGCACTAGGAATGGAGTCTGTTCAAGCTTCCGAGTCCGCGCCCGAGCTCCAGCGCCAACGTCCACCCTCTCCGCCTTCGCCCCAAACTGCTCCAACTCCAGGCATAGTTCCAACCCCAACCCCAACCCCAACCCCAGCTCCAGCTCCAGCTCCGATTACCAAGACCCCATTTAGCTGCGCAACGGGTGCCATCACCTGTGTAGAAGTGGCGTCCACTAGCTCACAAGCGCAGGCCAGCCTGCCAGTCACCTTTGGTCAACCCTTCAAGGCGGGCGACTGGTTGCCCACAACACAAGGCCTTGTGGCACAGGTAGGCGGAGCCACCATTCCCCTGCAGACCGACGAGATCTCGTCGCACCGCGACGGCTCCGCCCGTTTCGCCGTGCTCAGCGCCCAGTTGAGCAATGTCCAACCGGGCGAAGCACGCATCATCAACATCTTTCCAGGCACCAAGACCAGCAGCACACCCACCGTGCCCGCATCCCCTGACTGGAACCTGGAACTCGAAGCCCAGGTGTTTGATGCCAACGGCAACGTCACCGCCACCCTCATCGCGCAGCCCCAGACCCAGCTGGTGAACCAGATCGCCAGCAACACCGGCCGCCGCCTGGCCGGCGCCGTGGCCAGCGAATACACCGTGGCCCTGCCGTTTAAAGACAAAGCCAGCGGCACCCAGCACCCGCACCTGACCGCCCGTCTGCACACCCGCCTGGTGGACAACGGCCAGCGCATCCGCACCGACGTGGTGATAGAAAACACCCGCACCTGGGCAGCCAGCCCCGGCAACATCACCTATTCGTTCGCCGTCAAGCGCAACGGCAGCACCATCTTCAGCCAACCCAAGTTCACCCACTACCACCATGCACGATGGCATAAGGTGTTGTGGACGGGGTCGTCGGCCGAACCGCAAGCGTGGGTGCGCCACAACATGCCTTATTTCATGGCGAGCAAGGCGGTGTGGAACTATGACTTGTCGCTGACTATTCCGGATGCCACCATCAGCTCACAGTACGCAATTCTGAATAAGCGCCGGGCGGAGCAAGTGGCACTTGGCCCCATGGCCAATTTGATGCTTACCACCTATTTCCCGACGACGGGTGGGCGTGCAGAAATTGCCCCCTATCCCCGTTGGACCACGATGTACCTGATCAGCCAAGATCAGCGCATGCGCGAAACGATGCTGGCTATTGCAGATTCTTCCGCCGCAGTTCCAGTGCATTACCGAGACGATGCTACACAACTGCCACTGGATATCGAACGCCATCCAAAGGTGACTGTTTGGCTTGGCCCATCAGATCCCGTACTGCCTTCCCTCATCAATGGAACGACTATTTGGACGCCAGATGTTTCCCACCAGGCCTCCTTTTCATACGTCCCCTATCTGATCACCGGGGACGCCTTCTACCTGGATGAACTTCAATTCTGGGCCAGCTGGGATCTGGCATCCCAGAACCCCGGTTACCGTGGTTATGGCAAAGGTTTAATGAGTCCGGAGCAAATTCGCGGACGTGCCTGGGGCGTACGGGCCATCGGTGAAGCCGCCAGAGCCACCCCCGACAGCCATCCTCACAAGAGCTACTTTATGTC
>WOZN01000421.1 GCA_011620245.1 Acidovorax sp. | reverse complement strand
CCCACCACATGTTCACGACCGGCATGCCGGTGACCGGCCAGCTGTTCTTCATGTACGCCACCATGCTGATTTCCGTGCCCACGGCCGTGAAGATCTTCAACTGGGTGGCCACCATGTGGCGCGGCTCCATGACCTTTGAAACCCCCATGCTGTTTGCGGTGGGCTTCATCTTCGTGTTCACCATGGGTGGCTTCACCGGCCTGATCCTGGCCATGGCCCCGATCGACATCCAGCTGCAGGACACCTATTACGTGGTGGCCCATTTCCACTATGTGCTGGTGGCAGGTTCGCTGTTCGCCATGTTTGCCGGTGTGTACTACTGGCTGCCCAAGTGGACCGGCGTGATGTATTCGGAAACGCGTGGCCAGATCCACTTCTGGACCTCGCTGATCTTCTTCAACATCACTTTCTTTCCGATGCACTTCCTGGGCCTGGCTGGCATGCCACGCCGCTACGCCGACTACCCCATGCAGTTCGCTGACTTCAATGCCATCGCGTCGGTGGGCGCCCTGGGTTTTGGTCTGGCACAGGTGTACTTCTTCCTGGCCGTGATTGTTCCGGCCATGCGCGGCAAGGGTGCAAAGGCTCCCGCCAGACCCTGGGAAGGTGCGGAAGGTCTGGAGTGGGAAGTCCCATCGCCGGCTCCGTTCCACACCTTTGAAAATCCACCCAAGCTGGATGCCACGGCAACCCGCGTGATCGGTTGAAGAACATGCCCATTACCCCCGAGCAAAAAAAGAGCAACCTGCGGATGGCGCTGATTCTGGCGTCCGTGGCTGCCATATTCTTCGTCGGATTCATGGTCAAAGTCGTTCTGCTGTCCCGCTGAGCACCGCGCCATGAGCATGCACCGCGAAAACGCCAAGATGGTGGGCAAGCTGGCCGTGATTGCGGCGGGCATGTTTGCCTTCGGCTACGCGCTGATTCCGATCTACAAGCATATCTGCGAGATCACCGGCATCAACATCCTGTCGCTGTCGGAGCGGCAGGTGCCAGGCAACGGTGTCGCCGGCAAGGACGTGAAGGTGCCCGCCAACACGCAGGTGGACACGAGCCGCACCATCACGGTCGAGTTCGACGCCAATGCGCGCGGGCCGTGGGACTTCAAGCCGGCACAGCGCTCGGTGAAAGTGCATCCCGGTGAGTTGACCACGGTGATGTACGAATTCCAGAACGTGCAGAACCGCCGCATGGCCGCTCAGGCCATCCCCAGCTACGCACCGCGGCAGGCGGCTGCGCATTTCAACAAGCTGGAGTGCTTCTGTTTTAACCAGTATGTCCTGGAGCCGGGCGAGAAGAAACAATGGCCTGTGACCTTCGTGATCGATCCACGGCTGTCCAGGGACGTGACGACCATCACGCTGTCCTATACCTTCTTCGAGGTGGGCGGGAAAACGCCGCCGGCACCAGAATCCACGGCGGCCATCTCCATTCATCCAGTGAAGGAGGGATCATGAATTCCGTCAAGCCCTCTGATTCCGTCGTGCAGCGCAAGGGGTCCCTGCTGCGCACGGTGCGTGCGGTCGCGTGGTCCCTGATTGGCCTGCGCAAAGGCAGCGAATACCAGCAAGACCTGGAGAAGATCAACCCCCTGCACATCATTGTGGTGGGGTTGCTGGCCATCTTCCTGCTGGTGATGGCGCTGATTGCAGTGGTGAACTGGGTGGTCTGAGCATCGCGGACATGCCAATCCAACAACAAAGATTTTGAGATTCAGGAGCTGAAATGAGTGCATCAACCCACGGCGCAACCCCGTACTACTATGTGCCCGCAGAATCGCGCCATCCCGTGATGGCTGCTGCAGGCCTGTTTTTTGTGATTCTGGGCGCTGCCCAGTGGATCAATGGCCACGACTGGGGCAAGTATTCCCTGGCCCTGGGCATGGTGTGGTGGCTGTTCACTCTGTACCAGTGGTTCCGTGATGTCGCGCGCGAAAGCGAAGGGGGGCTCTACGGTCACAAGATCGACCTGTCCTACCGCTGGAGCATGAGCTGGTTCATCTTTTCCGAGGTGATGTTCTTCGGTGCCTTCTTCACGGCCCTGTGGTGGGCGCGCGCACATTCGGTGCCGGCACTGGGCAACCTCGATAACGCCCTGCTGTGGCCCGATTTCAAAGCGGTGTGGCCCAGCCTGGCAGCAGGTGCCACGGCATCCCCCGCCGGCATCGTGGAGCCCTTCCAGACCGTCGGCCCCTTCTGGCTGCCGACGATCAACACGGCGCTGCTGCTGACTTCCGGCGTGACGCTGACGATTGCCCACCATGCGCTGCGTGAGAATCACCGTGGCAAGACGATTGGCTTCATGTGGGCTACCGTACTGCTGGGCTTTGTTTTCCTGTGTGTGCAGGGTTATGAGTACTACCACCTTTATACCGAGTTGAACCTCAAGCCCAGTTCGGGCGTGTACGGTTCCACGTTCTTCATGCTGACGGGTTTCCACGGCTTTCACGTGTTTCTGGGCATGCTGATGCTGCTGGTCATCACCTTGCGTTTGCACAAGGGCCACTTCACTGCCGACAGGCATTTCGGCTTTGAAGGCGCCGCCTGGTACTGGCACTTTGTGGATGTGGTGTGGCTGGGCCTGTACATTCTGGTGTACTGGATGTAATACGGCCATGCAGAGCAAAAAAAAGCGCCGCAAGGCGCTTTTTTTGTGGCAACGCAGTGGCTTCTTATTGATCCGGCCCTTTGTTGTATCAACTACCGTTCAGGGCGAACGGTTCAGACTTCAGCGGGCCGCATCAATAGGTCGTCAACAAATTCTTACCGCGTGGCGGGCAGGCCCGTCGGCTGGATATAACCCAGTTGCCATGCGACCAGGATGCAAATGAACAGAACGATCGAGAGCCCCACCCGAAATGCGAGTGCCTTAACCATGTGGCTGCCCCTGGCCTTGTCATTGCGTCCGTTACGCATCATGAAAAAAAGGGCAGAGGCCAGACTAGCGAGAATGGCGAGAAACGCCACAGCGACAAGATATTTCATGGAGCATATTATCCCGTGACACCCGTTCAACGCGCCTGGGGCCTGCGTTTCTGGCTGATCACCCTGGCTGCCGTGGCCGCAATCCTCGTCACCGCATCGTTGGGGCGATGGCAGCTATCGCGTGCCGCGCAAAAGCAGGCACTGCAGTCGCTTCTGGACCAGCGGGCCGCCTTGCCGCCCATCGACAATCGCCAGTTGCGCGGGCAAGTTGACGGTGCCGGCAATACCCAGGACCTGACGCACCGGGCGGTGCTGCTGCAAGGGCGCTGGGTGCCGGAGTACACGGTGTACCTCGACAACCGGCAGATGCAGGGCCGGCCCGGCTTTTTTGTGCTCACACCGCTTCGGCTGGAGGGCGGCGACGGGGTGGTGCTGGTCCAGCGCGGCTGGGTGCCCCGCAATTTCCAGGACCGCAAGCTGCTGCCCCCGGTTCAGACGGCGCCGGGCGTGGTGCAGCTGACCGGGCGCATCGCACCGCCGCCGTCGCGTTTGTACGAATTTCAGAGTGCCGACAGTTCGCAGGGGTCTTCCCGCATCCGGCAAAATCTGGACCTTGCCGCATTTCGCACCGAGACGGGGCTGGCACTGATGAACCTGTCGGTGCTGCAAACGGGGCCCGCCAGCGATGGCCTGCAGCGGGACTGGCCCGTGATCGGCGCCGGCGTCGACAAACACTACGGTTACGCATTTCAATGGTTCGGGCTCAGCAGCCTGATTGCACTTCTCTATGTCTGGTTCCAACTCGTCCGACGCTTCCTTCGCCCGCGCCCCCGGCCACTCGCCTGAGGCGGACGGGGATCACCCTCTGGGCCTCACGGTGCACAACCTGCCCGAGGTCGGCAGCGCTGTGGCCCACGCCCAGAACGCCCGCCACGGGCGCTGGAAGATGCTGGCGGTGCTGCTGGTCTGCGCAGCCCCGGTCATCGCTTCGTATTTCATGTATTACGTGGTGCGCCCAGATGGCCGCCGCAACTACGGGGAGCTGATCCAGCCGCAGCGCACCTTGCCCGATCTGGCCACGGCCACGCTCGATGGTGCGCCCGCCAGGCTGCCGGCGCTCAAGGGCCAGTGGCTGTTGGTGAGCGTGGGGGGCGGGGCGTGCGATGCCTTGTGCCAGCAGCACCTGTATCTCCAGCGGCAGTTGCGCGAAAGCGTGGGCAAAGACAAAGACCGTGTGGACTGGGTCTGGCTGGTGACCGATGCGGCCCCAGTGCCGGCAGACATTGCGGCTGCCCTGCAAAAGGCCACGGTGCTGCGGGTCGATGGCGCCGCGCTTGCCCAGTGGCTCCAACCCGCTGCGGGCCACGCGCTGGCCGAACACCTTTACCTGGTGGACCCCATGGGCAACTGGATGATGCGTTTTCCGGCCGGCATGGATGCCGCGGGGGCCGCCAAGGCCAAGCGGGACCTGGAGCGTCTGCTGCGCGCTTCATCATCCTGGGACGAGGCCGGACGGCCAGGGCAGCCGGGATGATGGACACCCAGCCTCTGTACGACCTGGCGCCGCTGGCGCAGATGCTGCTGCTGGGCGTCGTGATCGCGCTCGGGCCACTGGCCTGGGTGGGCTGGCGCACCCGTGGCGGCGCCCCGGGGGGCCGTCTGCAGGCGCTGGCGGTGCTGACCCTGTTCCTGACCTTTGATCTGGTGCTGTTTGGCGCGTTCACCCGGCTCACGGATTCCGGCCTCGGCTGCCCCGACTGGCCGGGTTGCTACGGCAGCGCCAGCCCGGCCGGCGCACGGGCCGCCATAGCGGCGGCGCAGGATGCCATGCCCACCGGCCCCGTGACGCACGGTAAGGCCTGGGTCGAAATGATCCACCGCTACCTCGCCACGGGCGTGGGTGTGTTGATCGTCGTGCTCACCGTGGCCGCCTGGGTTCAGTGGCGGCAAGCCCGGCGCGGCACCGGCGCGCCCCCGGCCGTGAGCCCGTGGTGGCCCACCTTCACCCTGGTCTGGGTCTGCCTGCAGGGCGCGTTTGGCGCGCTCACGGTCACCATGAAACTGTTTCCCGCCATCGTCACGCTGCATCTGGTCGGCGGCCTCGTGCTGCTGGCGCTGCTGTGCGCGCAGGCCGTGCGCCGCACCCAGGCGGTGCGGGGCGTGCCGCCTGCCGTGCTGGCCGCGCCGCTGCGCATCGGTGTGTTCGTCACCGGCGCCCTGGTGGCGCTGCAGATCCTGCTGGGCGGCTGGGTCAGCACCAATTACGCCGTACTGGCGTGCACGTCCTTTCCCACCTGCCAGGGCAGCTGGTGGCCCGTGATGGATTTTGCCCAGGGGTTTGAGCTGTGGCGCCCGCTCGGGCTGCTGCAGGATGGCAGCCACGTCAGTTTTGCCGGGCTGACCGCCATCCACTATGCGCACCGCCTGATGGCCTATGCGGTGCTGCTGGCGCTGGCATGGCTGGCCTGGCGCCTGCATCGGGCCGCGGCGCTGCGCGTGCAGGCGCGGTGGCTGGCGGGCCTTGCCCTGCTCCAGCTGGCCACGGGCCTGAGCAACGTGGTGCTCGGCTGGCCCCTGCTGGCGGCGGTGTTGCACACCGGGGGCGCTGCCGCGCTGGTGGTGGTGCTGACTTGGGCGGCAGCGTCCAGCCGGGCCGCCCGCGCGCCATTGGAGTCACGACCTGCGCAAATCAGGATCAGGCCAGCCGCCCAATCCGTGGAAGCACCCTTCGTGCCCCCTTGTTTGCGCAAGTCCGATGAGTCTTTTGCGCCATCCCGCACACCGAGAGTTTCCGCATGAGTGTTGACTCCACCCTCACAGCGCCGTCGCGCTTTTCGCAGTTCTACGCGCTGACCAAGCCGCGCGTGGTGCAGCTCATCGTGTTCTGCGCACTGATCGGCATGGTGCTGGCTGTGCCGGGCCTGCCCACGCTGGCGCAGCTGGGGCAGATGGCGCTGGCCAGTGCGGGCGTGTGGCTGGTGGCGGGCGCTGCGGCAGCCTTCAACTGCATCGTCGAGCAGGGTATCGACGCCAAGATGAAGCGCACCTCCTGGCGGCCCACGGCCAAGGGCGAGCTGTCCAACACGCAGACCCTGCTGTTTTCGGCCCTGTTGTGTGCAGCCGGGTCGGCCCTGCTGTATGTCTGGATCAACCCGCTGACCATGTGGCTCACGTTCGCCACCTTCGTGGGCTATGCCGTCGTCTATACCGTCATTCTCAAGCCGCTGACGCCGCAGAACATCGTGATCGGCGGCGCCTCGGGCGCCATGCCCCCCGTGCTGGGCTGGGCGGCCATGACGGGTGACGTGGGCCCCGAGGCGCTGATCCTGTTCCTCATCATCTTCCTGTGGACGCCGCCGCATTTCTGGGCGCTGGCACTGTACCGGGTGGAGGACTACCGCAAGTCGGGCCTGCCCATGCTGCCGGTCACGCATGGCAACGAGTTCACGCGCCTGCAGGTGTTTTTGTACACACTGATCCTCTTTGCGGGCTGCCTGATGCCATTCATCTACGGCATGAGCTCGTGGATTTATCTTGCGGCGGCCGTGCTGCTGAGCGCCGGGTTTTGCGGCTACGGCTTTGCACTGTGGCGCAATTACTCTGACGCCCTGGCACGCAAGACTTTCCGTTTTTCCCTCATCCACCTGAGCGCGCTGTTTGCCGCGCTGCTGGTGGACCACTATGCGCTGTGAACACCATGCACAAAAGAAATGCTCTTAAATTAATAGCTATTAGCGCTTTATCCATAAGCGCTAGTGCCATATTTAGTGCCTGCTCTGAAAAAAAGACAGAGTTTCGCGGAGTGGACATCACGGGAGCCGACTACGCGCGCGATATTCCGCTCACCGACCACAACGGCCAAAAGCGCAGCCTGCAGGACTTTCGTGGCAAGGTGGTGGTGGTGTTCTTCGGCTACACCCAATGCCCCGACGTGTGCCCCACCTCCCTGCAGGAACTGGCCGAGGTCAAGCAGATGCTGGGCAAGGACGGCGACCGCCTGCAGGGCATTTTCGTCACCCTGGACCCCGAACGCGACACGCCCGAGGTGCTGAAGGCCTATATGGCCAACTTCGACCCCAGCTTTCTGGCGCTGTCGGGCACCCCCGAGCAGATCGCTGCCGTGGCCAAGGACTTCAAGATCTACTTCAAGAAGGTCGACGGCAAGACCCCCACCAGCTACACCATGGACCATTCGGCCGGCAGCTACCTGTATGACACGACGGGCCGCCTGCGGGTGTACAGCCGCTATGGCAGCGGTGCGCAAGCCCTGGGCGCCGATGTGCGGGCGCTGCTGCAAGAGGCGGGCTGAGAGGCTGAGAGTCTTTTGATCATGCCCGCTTGAAGCCGGCCCCATCATCGAGACAATGAAGGTAGTTTAAGCGGCACCCGATTTCACGCAGCTGGACGGCGCTGCCCCGGTTTTTGTATTCTGCATTGCTGACTCATTCTCCATCCTGACTTCCCCGAACGCAGTCGCCGTGGAGCAAAGCGCAATGGGGAGCAATAGGGAGTCCCGGCGTTGCCGGAGTTAGGGATGCAGAAATGCCAAATATCCCATTTCTGGCGGCACTGGCGGGCGCATTGCGTCGTTGCTACTCGCTTGTGTGGCATAGCCACACGGCACTCGCAGCGCCTAGCACTGCATCCCGCCAGCGCTCGCCATAAACGGGACATTGGCAATTTCCGCATCCCTTAGGGGGCCGCTGTGGATTGTGCGAGGGCCGGGCCGCAAGCGGCGGCCAGCACCAGCACCGGCGCAGCGCGACGCAGGATGGGCGGGGTCATCAGAAAACTCTCCGGTCATGGACGGGTGCGAAGGGCCTTTGCCGGCACCCCAAAAAAAAGCGCGCACTGCAGTTGCGCGCTGGATTATCCTTGCCGTCCGCGCCTGTGTATGCGCTCGCCGACAGCCTCCTAGGGTCACCGCTCAGGCGTATTCGGCCAGCGCGGTTTTCATCTTCTTCATGGCGGCCACCTCGATCTGGCGAATGCGCTCGGCGCTCACGCCATAGACCGCAGCCAGGTCGTGCAGCGTCATGCCGCCGGAGCCATCGTCGTTCACCTTGAGCCAGCGCTCTTCCACGATGCAGCGGCTGCGCTCGTCCAGGCTGGCCAGCGCCGTGGCAATGCCATCGGTGGCCAGTTCATCGCGCTGGCGCGATTCGATCATCGCGGTGGGCTCGTGCGAGGCATCGGCCAGGTAGGCAATGGGCCCAAAGGCCTGCTCGCCATCGTCCGATGAGGCGGGATCCAGCAGCACATCGCCGCCCGCCATGCGGGTTTCCATCTCGATGACTTCTTCGCGCTTCACATTGAGCTGCGCGGCCACCGAGTCGATTTCATGGTCGGACAAGGAGTCGCGGTGCGTGTCGGCATCGGCTGCCGCCGCATCGGCCTTGAAACCCTGCTTCATGGAACGCAGATTGAAAAACAGCTTGCGCTGCGCTTTGGTGGTGGCCACCTTCACCATGCGCCAGTTCTTCAGGATGTATTCGTGGATCTCGGCCTTGATCCAGTGCATGGCGTAGCTCACCAGGCGCACGCCCTGGTCGGGGTCGAAGCGCTTGACGGCTTTCATCAGGCCCACGTTGCCTTCCTGAATCAGGTCGCCATGGGGCAGGCCGTAGCCGAGGTACTGGCGCGCAATCGACACCACGAGGCGCAGGTGCGACATCACCAGCCGGCCGGCGGCATCCACATCATTGTGATCGCGCAGCTGGCGGGCATAGGTCTGCTCTTCCTCGTAGGTGAGCAGGGGCAGGCGATTGACGGCCGAAATATAGGCATCCAGATTGCCCAAGGGCGGCACCAGCGCCCATGGACTGGCAGGTGCCAAAGTCGTCGTTGCGGTTCCAGATGGAAGTTTCATGCCGGGAATCCTTTTCTCTAAGTTTTATGTTAGCACTCCATTAGAGGGAGTGCCAAGCCCGGAGTTCCCATCTGGTTGTTCTGATGTGTCCTGCTTCAAAAATATGATTCAAATTGTCACCTGGCGCAGTATGGGCAAGCGCAGTAAGCTATTAATAAGTGAGCAAATAATGCCTGTCCGTGCAGCTATGGTTCCGTTTCGCAGGCAGGAGTTCCAAGGAGTTTCCTATGGCAATACAGATGGACGCGCAGGCACTGAGCATGGTCACCACCACCGTGGCCAGCGCGGCAGATGCGCGCCGGCTGGCGCAGGCCGTTGTGCAGGCGCGCCTGGCGGCCTGTGTGCAGGTGGAGGCCATCACCTCGCATTACCACTGGCAGGGCACCCTGCAGGAAGAGGCGGAATGGCGCCTGGTCTGCAAGACCCTGCCGCGCGCCGCGGGTGCCTTGCTGGCGCTGCTGGAGTCGCTGCACCCCTACACGCTGCCGCAACTGGTGGTGCAGGCTTTGCAGGCCACGCCTGCCTATATGCGCTGGGTGGAGGGCGAGGTGGCCGCCGGCGACGCAGGCGCGTAAGCGGCTAAATGGCTAAATGGCAGATGGC
>WOZN01000379.1 GCA_011620245.1 Acidovorax sp. | reverse complement strand
GGATAGGGGGTTTCTTCAGTTTTCCGGCTGGCTCAACTGCGGCTTTCAGGTTCAATGGCCTGCGTTATCGGGAGGCGGTGCTGCCCTGGCGGCGGCGATTTCACGGCCCAGCTCGATCACCGCCATCGCGTAGTAGCTTGACCAGTTGTAGCGCGTGACGGCATAGAAGTTTTCGGTGCCGGCCACGTAGCTGGGCGCTTCGCCGCCGTTTTGCAGTTCCACCAGCGCCAGTGGCCCGGCGTGTTGCGCTGCTGCGGCATCCAGCACGGCGCCCTTGGCCTGCATGCTGGCGGGGCTGAAGCTGGGCAGGATGTCGGGGGCCAGCAACTCGTCGAGCTGCACGCGCGCGGGATCGGCGTCGAATTGCACGGCGTAATGCGTGGGCATGCCCGGCTTCCAGCCGTGGGCGACGAAGTAATTGGCCACCGAGCCGATGGCGTCGGCGGGGCTGTTGAACAGGTCCACGCGGCCATCGCCGTCGAAATCGATGGCGTAGCGCACCCAGCTCGATGGCATGAACTGCGCGAGGCCCATGGCACCGGCGTAGCTGCCGCGCGGCTCGAACGGATCGACGTTGGTGCGGTGCGTGAGGCTCAGAAACTGTTCGAGCTCGCGGCGAAAGAACTCGGCGCGTTCGGCGGCGCGCGGGTGTGCTGCGGGGAAATCGAAGACCAGCGTGGCCAGCGCGTCCATCACCCGGAAATTGCCCATCTGCTGGCCGTAGATGGTTTCCACGCCGATGATGCCCACGATGATTTCGGCGGGCACGCCAAACTCGCTTTCGGCGCGCGCCAGCGTTTCGGCGTTGTCCTGCCAGAAGCGCAGGCCCGCGCGGATGCGCACCGGGTCGATGAAACGGCTGCGGTACAGCTGCCAGTTCTTGGCCTGGCCCTTGGGCGGCGGCAGCATGAGCCTGGGCACCTGGGGCAGAAAGCGGGCCTGCCCGATGGCCTGGCGCACCCATTCGCGGTCGAGGTCGCGGCGCTCGGCCAGGTCGTCGGCAAACTGCAGCGCCTCGGGCCGCGTGGCGTAGGCAGGGCCGCCATTCGCCGCGGCGCTGGGGGGTTTGGCGGCGGCCTGGGTTTCCCCGGGGTTTTGGTGTTTTTGGGCGCTAGCGCTTATGGGTGTTGCGCAAGCAGCTATTAATATAATAGCGTTTGATAGGGTTTTCAGCATGTCGGCGGGTTCATCGGCGCGCTGTGGGGGCGGGCCAGGAAAGGGTTCGGAATTCGTGGCGCAGGGCGCCGAGCTGGTGGGCCGCGTTCTCGGGGTGGGCGGCATAGCGCCATTGCTCCAGCCGCAGCAGCCAGTCGGCCACGCCCTGCGCGGCATCGCCAAATTGTGCCTGCACCCGGCTGGCCATGGCCCGGGGAGGCAGACTCTCGGGCAGGGTCAAACCATTGCGGGCCAGGCGCTGGCGGGCGCGGGCCAGCAGGCGCAGCCAGGGGTCATGCTGGCTGCGCTCCCACAGCGTCCAGCCGGCGCCGCCCAGCGCGGCCAGCCCCACCAGCGTGCCCAGCACGGTGATGAGGTCTTGCCAGCCGGGCGATTCAAACCCCAGCGCTTTCAATAGGTCGAGCTGGCGGCTTTGCGTGTAGTTGAGCACCCATTGGTTCCAGCCGTTGTTGACGGCTTCCCACATGGCGCGCAGGTTTTGCGCCAGGCCGGGGCTCATCACGGTGCCCATGGCGGTGGCCAGGGCGCCGCGCGGGGCCTGCAGGCGCTGGAAGGCGCCGGTGCGCCCGGGCGCGACGGCGCTGGTGGGGTCCACGCGCACCCAGCCGCGCCCGGCCATCCACAGTTCGGCCCAGGCGTGGGCGTCGCTCTGGCGCACGGTCCAGTAGCCGTCCACGGTATTGCGTTCGCCGCCCTGGTAGCCGGTGACGATGCGCGCAGGGATGTCCATGGCGCGCATCAGCACCACGAAGGCCGAGGCGATATGCTCGCAAAACCCTTCCTTGCGGTCGAACCAGAACTCGTCGGCGCTGTGCTGGCCGTACACGCCGGGCTCCAGCGTGTAGCGGTAGCCGCCGGTGCGCAGGCGGGTGAGCGCGGCGTTGACCAGCGCGGGCGTGGCGTCACGGGCCGGGCCGGCTGCGATGCGCGGGTTGTTGCGCAGTTCCTGGGCCAGGGCCAGCGTGCGCGGGTTGAAGCCCGGGGGCAGTTCGGTGTAGGCGCGCAGCGCGGGGGTGGCGGTGTCGGGCCCGTGGCGGAACTGCGGGTAGCTTGTCGCCTGGTAGCGCGTCACGTCGGTGATGGGGCGGCTGGTCAGCCACTGCAGGTCGTCCGTCATGAAGACGCCCATGCCGGCCAGGATGGGCTTGTCGCGCGCGGCGTCCAGCACCAGCAGCCAGGGGCGCTTGTGGGGTTCCAGCGTCACTTCGTAGCGCAGCGCCGGGCCCTGCACCTTCAGCTGTGCGGGGCTGCCCGGGCGCTCCAGCGAGCGGCTGCCTGCGCGGTACGACAACGGGTGCCATTCGCTGCCGTCAAAGGTGGCAAACACCGGCCCCCGGAAATACAAATCGCTCTGCGGCGGCGGGGCCCCGCCGGGGGTGTCGAAGCGCACACGCATCGCCACGCTGTCGTCCAGCGCCAGCTCGGCGATGTTGCCCACCTTCATCACCCCTGAAAGCCCGCTGCGCCCCGCCATGGTGTCGCTGGGCATGCCCCACAGCGGCGCCATGCGCGGAAACAGCAAAAACAGCGCCGCCATGACGGGCGCCCCCAGCAGCGCCATGGTGCCGGCCAGGCGAAACGCGTGCGCCAGCGGCGGTCGCCCCACCGGCATATGGGCGTTGACCAGGGCCGTGAGCAGCCCCAGCAGCGCCACCAGCATGGCCACGGCCGTGGGCAGCGATTGCGAGAAGAAGAAATTGCTGAGCATCGTGAAAAAGCCCAGGAAAAACACCACCATGGCATCGCGCCGCGCACGCAGCTCCAGCGTCTTGAGCGCCAGCAGCATCACGACGAGCGTCACGCCCGCATCGCGCCCCAGAATGGTCTTGTGGGTGAACAGGGTGCCGGCCACCGTCAGCACCAGCAAGCCGGCCACGGCCCAGCGCCCCGGCAGCTGCCGGCCCCGCCAGGCCAGCCAGCCGCGCCACAGCAGCACGGCACCCGCCATCAGGCTGGCCCACACCGGCAGATGGGCGACCTGCGGGGCCATCACCCAGGCAATCACCAGCAGCAGAAACAGCGTGTCCCGCGTGTCGCGTGGCAGGGTGGCAAGGGTCTGGCGCAGGGTCATGGGGCGAGGCGCAGCGCCCGCGCAAGTGGTGGGCGCATGCTATTTAATATGTAGCTGGTAGCGCTTGATGGATAAGCGCTAGCGTCGAACACTACGCTAGAGCCCATTTCTATCTGATGGACTGCATGCCACAGGCGCTGTGCCCATCTGTCCGTTCGGGCTGAGCCTGTCGAAGCCAGGGCGCTCCTTCGGGAAAGCCCTTCGACAGGCTCAGGCCGTTCGACAAGCTCACGATGCACGGGCCCTTCGACAGGCTCAGGCCAAACGGGTTGATTTGGGATATGTCGCCTATCCAGCATTTTTATGCCCATCTTTTGGCGTGATGCTCAGCACAGTGCCAGGGCCTCCAGGCAACGCTGGCGGTGGGCAGCGCCGGTGTCCGGGGCCAGTTCCAGCGCGGGCAGGCGCAGGCCATAGTCGATGCCCAGCCGGTCGGCCTGCAGCACCCAGGCCGTCAGGCGCGAGATGCGGGCCTCGTGGCCGGGCAGGGCGGTATGGGCCAGGTCCAGCCACAACTCGTGGCGCTGCGACTGCTGGGAGTCGCGGCTGACAAGGTTGTCCGTGCCCGTGGCCAGTGATTGGGCGGCCTTTTTCCAGACCACGAGCTTGAGCGGGTCGCCGCGCCGGTAGGCACGCACGCCGTCGAATTCGCCGATGCCCTGGGTGCTGGCGCTGCCCGTGCCACTGGCACGCGGCTCGCCGGGCGGCAGCGGCGGTGCGGGCACCTCGGGGGCGGGGTACACCAGCACCTGCGCGGCCGGGCGCCAGTAGCTCCAGACGCGGAAGATGCCCAGCGGAAAGCGGGTTTCGGCCACGAGCGTGGGCACCCGGTGCAGCCCCCGGCGCGCGGGCCGGAATGCCACCTGCACGCTGGCGCTGCCCTGCGCGGGCAGGTCGGTCAGCGCCCCGTCGTGCCCGCTTGTGCCATGGCCGTGCACGGACAGCGCAATGCCATGGCGCGGCGTGCGCCGGTCGCTGAAAAGCTGCACTTCAAATGCCGTGCTGCCGCCCAGGAAATGGGGCTCGGGTGCCTTCAGGTGCAGCGTGATGCCGCGCAGCGTGGCATGGCACAGGTGCATGCCCGCCACCGCGCTGCCCGCCAGCAAAAAGGTCAGCAGATAGCCCAGGTTGAGCTGGTAGTTGATGGACGCCACCAGCAGCACCGCCAGCGTGCAGGCCAGCATCCAGCCCGCCCCGGTGGGCAGGATGTACACATTGCGCTGCGTGAGGACCAGGGTGTCGGACAGCGGCAGCCGCGCCTCCCACCAGCGCTGAAAGCGCGCACGCGCCAGGGCCAGCGGGTTCAGCCCGGCCAGGCGCGAGGGTGTGGCGCCACGCGCGGCGGACGCAGTGATTGGGGGCGCAGGGGCATCGGCTGCGCTGGAGACGGGCGGCAGGGCGTGCAGCGTCAAGGCAGGGGCACCGACTCGGCCATGGCGCGCACCTGCTCCACGGCGCCGCGCCGGGCGTCGCCCGCGGGCACCAGGCGGTGCGCAATGGTCTGCGGCAGCACGGCCTGCACATCGTCGGGCGCCACATAGTCGCGCCCGCTGATCAGCGCCTGGGCCTTGGCGGCGCGCACCAGCGCAATGCCCGCGCGCGGCGACAGACCCTGCAAAAACCAGCGGCCCGTGCGGGTGGCGGCGATCAGGTCCTGCACATAGTTGAGCAGCGGATCGGCGGTGTGCACGGCCAGCACCTGGCGCTGCAGTTGCGCCAGCTCGTCCTGCGACAACAGGGGCAGCATGCTGTCCACCAGGTCGCGCCGGTCGCCGCCGGCCAGCAGCAGGCGCTCGGCGGCGCGGTCGGGGTAGCCGATGGAGATGCGCATCAGGAAGCGGTCGAGCTGCGATTCGGGCAGCGCAAACGTGCCCAGCTGGTCGTACGGGTTCTGCGTGGCAATCACGAAGAACGGGTGGGGCAGGGCGTGGGTTTCGCCCTCCACCGACACCTGTTTTTCTTCCATGGCTTCGAGCAGGGCGCTCTGGGTCCTGGGGCTGGCGCGGTTGATTTCATCGGCCAGCAGCACCTGGGCAAACACCGGGCCGGGGTGGAACACGAAGGCCTCCTTGCCGCGCTCGTACACCGACACGCCCGTGAGATCGCTGGGCATCAGGTCGGCGGTGAACTGCACGCGCGAGAACTGCAGGCCAAAGGTGCGCGCCAGCGCGTGGGCCAGCGTGGTCTTGCCCACGCCCGGCACATCCTCGATGAGCAGATGCCCGCCCGCCAGCAGGCAGGCCACGCAGTCCTGCACCTGGGCGGTCTTGCCCACAATCACCGTGTTAAGCTGATTCAGAAGAGATTTGATTTTTGGCTGTGCATGCATGGCGTCACGTTATCCGAAAAAGAGAGACATGGGGATTTCACTGTGAGCAAGACAGGCTATTTCACGCATCCCGACTGCCGAAAGCATGAAATGGGGCCGGGGCATCCCGAATGCCCCGAGCGGCTGGACGCCATCGAAGACCGACTGCTGATCACCGGCGTGGCCGACGCCCTGGAGCGCTACGAAGCGCCCGAGGCCCCGATCGCCGACATCGAGCTGGCGCACAGCCGGCTCCATGTGGCTGCCATGCGCGGCCTGTCGGACCTGCTCAACGAAGAGCTGCTGGCGGGTGGCCCGCCTTACACGCAGCTCGACACCGACACCTCCATCAATGCGCATACCTGGAAGGCCGCGTTGCGCGCCGCCGGCGCGGCCCTGGCCGCCACCGATGCGGTGATGGCCGGCGAAATCGCCAACGCATTTTGCGCGGTGCGCCCGCCCGGCCACCATGCCTGCCGTGACAAGGCCATGGGTTTCTGCTTTTTCAACAACGTGGCGGTGGCGGCCAAATATGCGCTGCAGCGCTACAATTTGCAGCGCGTGGCGGTGGTGGACTTTGATGTGCACCACGGCAACGGCACCGAAGACATCCTAGCGGGCGACCCGCGTGCGCTCATGGTGAGCATCTACCAGCACCCGTTCTACCCCTACAGCGGTGACCAGAATCCGGCGCCCAACATGGTGAATGTGCCGGTGGCGGCCTACACGCGCGGCATGGATATTCGCGAAATCATCGAGATGATGTGGATTCCGCGCCTGGAAGCCTTCAAGCCCGAGATGATCTTCATCAGCGCGGGCTTCGACAGCCACCGTGAGGACGACATGGGCCAGCTGGGCCTGGTCGAGGCCGACTATGCCTGGATCACCCACCGGGTCATGGACATTGCCAGGCGCTACTCCAAAGGCCGCATCGTGTCTTGCCTGGAAGGTGGCTATGTGATGAGCGCCCTGGCGCGCAGCGTGGAAGCCCATGTGCGCATGCTCGCTGACTTGTGACCAACCCCCTGAGCGGCTGCGCCGCTTCCCCCTTCTCTCGCTGCGTTCTCTCGCTGCGCGGGAAGGGGGACGGCGCCAGCGCCTGCACAATGTGGTGGCGGTCCTTGCGCGGCGTCTGCTGGCCAGGGACGAGCCAGGGGCGAGCCAGGTTGATGCGCCGTGAGACAGTTGGCGTACAGGAAAAATTGAAATGACGACGAATGATGGCCTGCTGCGGCTCGCGCGCGATGCGCGCGGCGTGGTGACATTGACCCTGAACGACCCCGCCCGCTTCAATGCGCTGGGCTCGGAGATGCTGGCCGCGCTGCAGCAGGCGCTCGATGACGTAGCCCGCGACGACAGCGCGCGCGTGGTGGTGCTGGCGGCCGAGGGCAAGGCGTTTTGTGCCGGCCATAACCTCAAGGACATGGCGGCCCACCCCGAACTGGCCTGGTACCAGCAGCTTTTTGCGCAATGCAGCCGCATGATGCTGACCATCCACAAGCTGCCGGTGCCGGTGATCGCACGGGTGCAGGGCATGGCCACCGCAGCCGGTTGCCAGCTGGTGGCGCAGTGCGATCTGGCGGTGGCGGCCGACAACGCCAGCTTTGCCACCAGTGGCATCCATTACGGCCTGTTCTGTGCCACGCCCAGCGTGCCGCTGGTGCGCAATGTGCCGGTCAAGCGCGCCATGGAAATGCTGCTCACCGGTGATTTCATCGACGCCCCCACGGCGCTGGCGCAGGGCCTGGTCAACCGCGTGGTGGCGCCCGAGGCGCTGGACGCCGAGGTGGAAAAACTCGTGCAATCCATTGTGCAAAAGCCCCGCGTGGCGGTGGCCATGGGCAAGGCGCTGGTCTATCAGCAGCGTGAACTGGGCCTGGATGCGGCCTACCAGCTGGCCGGCCAGACCATGGCCGCCAACATGATGGACGCGGCGGCCCAGGAGGGCGCTCGGGCCTTTGCCGAAAAGCGTGCGCCGGCGTGGAAGGTGTAACGCCCATGCAGTCTGTTTCGCCGGTGTTTGACGATGCGCTGCAGTGGTTTCGGGCATTTGGGCAGCCCACGGTACTGATCGAACTGGGGGTGCTGGCCCTGTGCGTGGCGCTGGCCTGGCTCTTGGTGTTGACCTTGCGCCGCATGCTGCACCGTGATGAGCCGCGCTCCATCCTGTTTGGCCGCAAGGTCGTGGATGGCGTGCTGTTCCCCCTGACATTGCTGGGCCTCGGTTATGTGGCGCGGGCGGTGCTGGTGCAGTGGGTGCCATTGGCGGCGTTCAAGGTGGTCATTCCGGTGCTGATCTCGCTGGTGGTCATCCGTGTGGGGGTCAAGGTGCTGCAGGCGGCTTTTCCGCAGTCCGCCTGGGTGCGCCCTATCGAGCGCACCATTTCCTGGCTGGCCTGGCTGGCCATGGTGCTGTGGGTCACGGGCCTGCTGCCGCTGGTGCTGCAGCAACTCGACGAAATCACCTGGAAGGTGGGGACGACCACGCTGTCGGTGCGCACCATGATCGAAGGCTTTGTGACGGCCTGCGCCGTGCTGATCGTGACCCTGTGGATCTCTTCGGCCATCGAATCGCGCCTGCTGCGCTCGGTCACGGGCAGCCAGCTGTCGGTGCGCAAGGCCTTCAGCAATGCCGCGCGCGCCTTGCTGATGTTTCTGGGCTTGATTTTGGCCCTGTCATCCGTGGGCATCGACCTCACGGCCCTGTCGGTGCTGGGCGGCGCCGTGGGTGTGGGCGTCGGCTTTGGTTTGCAGAAGCTGGCGGCCAACTATGTGAGCGGCTTTGTGATTTTGGCCGAGCGCAGTGTGCGCATTGGCGACAACGTCCGCTTGGATGGCTTCGAGGGCCGCATCACCGACATCACCGGGCGCTACACGGTGATCCGCTCGCCCGTGGGGCGCGAATCCATCGTGCCCAACGAGATGCTGATCACGCAGCGGGTGGAAAACCTTTCGCTGGCAGACCCGCGCGTGTGGATGTCCACGGTGGTCAGTGTGGGCTATGACAGCGAGGTCGATCTGGTCATTCGCCTGCTGGGTGAGGCGGCGCTGGTCAATCCGCGCGTGCTGCGCGAGCCGGGGCCGATGGTGGCCCTGTCGGCCTTCGGGGCTGATGGCCTGGAATTCACCGTCGGGTTCTGGATCACCGACCCGGAAAACGGGGTGCTCAGTTTGCGCTCGGACATCAACCTCGCCATCCTTGCGGCGCTGCGAGCCCACAAGATTGATATTCCCTACCCGCAGCGCGTCGTGCACCTGAACCCGCAGGAATGGCCCGCGCCTGCCCATGTGAACCCTGCGCCGCAAGGTCCTGCACCCGTCGCCTGATCTGCAAGGCCGGGCGTCTTTTGTTGCGCGGTGCTGCGCCCCAGGTGACAGCATGGACTGGATCCAGGCGAAGTGCACATTGGCCTATACTTGGTAAAAAGTACGGCCGTTCTTTTTTGGCTCTGTGTACCGCGGGCAGCAGCGGCAGCAGCGGTTTCATTGCAGGGCGGCATAGAATATCCGGCTAACGTAAACGTCAATTCAACAACTTTTTCTAGGAGCCGCAGCAATGAAGGTCTTGGTCCCCGTCAAGCGCGTAGTCGACTACAACGTCAAAGTCCGCGTCAAATCCGACGGCAGCGGTGTGGACATCGCCAACGTCAAGATGAGCATGAACCCCTTTGACGAAATCGCCATTGAAGAAGCCGTGCGCCTCAAAGAAAAAGGCCTGGTCACCGAAGTCATCGCCGTCTCTTGCGGCGTGGCGCAATGCCAGGAAACCCTGCGCACCGCCATGGCCATTGGTGCCGACCGCGCCATCCTGGTGGAAACCGACGTCGAACTGCAGCCCCTGGCCGTCGCCAAGCTCCTCAAGGCCCTGGTCGACAAAGAACAACCCGGCCTCGTCATCCTGGGCAAGCAAGCCATTGACGACGACGCCAACCAGACCGGCCAGATGCTGGCGGCTCTGGCCGACCTGCCCCAGGCCACCTTCGCCAGCAAGGTCGAACTCTCGGCCGACAGCGTCAGCGTGACCCGCGAAGTGGACGGCGGCCTGGAAACCCTGGCCCTGACGCTCCCCGCCGTCATCACCACCGACCTGCGCCTGAACGAGCCCCGCTACGTCACCTTGCCCAACATCATGAAGGCCAAGAAAAAGCAGCTCGACACC
>WOZN01000174.1 GCA_011620245.1 Acidovorax sp. | reverse complement strand
GCAACGAAGGCATCTCGGTGCGCCACAACCCCGAGTTCACGATGATGGAGTTCTATGCGGCCTACTGGAACTACCAGGACCTCATGGGCTTTACCGAGCAGCTCGTGCGCGATGCCGCCCTGAAGGCCGCGGGCACGCTGCAGCTGTCCTACCAGGGCCGCGAGGTGGACCTGGGCCAGCCGTTTGCCCGCCTGACCATCCGCGAAGCCATCTTCCAGCACACCGAAGCGGGCGCGCATGTGGACGATGCGGCCTGGCTGATCAGCGCGCTCAAGAAGCTGGGCCTGTCGGAAGAAAAGGACCAGCTTTCCGGGCGCACCCTGGCCAGCCTGCAGGTGCTGTATTTCGAAGAGACGGTGGAAGACAAGCTGTGGCAGCCCACCTTCATCATGGATCACCCCACCGAGATCTCGCCGCTGGCCCGCGCCAACGACCAGCGCCCCGAGGTCACCGAGCGTTTCGAGCTCTACATCACCGGGCGCGAGTTCGGCAACGGCTTCAGCGAGCTCAACGATGCCGAGGAACAGGCCGCGCGCTTTCATGCCCAGGTGGCCGCCAAGGACAGCGGCGACGACGAGGCCATGTACTACGACCACGATTTCGTGCGCGCGCTCGAATACGGCATGCCGCCTGCGGGTGGCTGCGGCATTGGCATCGACCGCCTGATGATGCTGCTGACCGACAGCCCCAGCATTCGCGACGTGATCCTGTTCCCTGCCCTGCGGCGCGAGTCCTGAGGCGCTCCTGCCGAGCAGTTCCATGGCCTTGTCCCGATTGCAGTGGCTCAAGACCCACCTGCCCGAGTGGGTGCAGGACTGGCTGGAAGTCATTGTTCCCGGCGCACAGATCCTGCTGATTCTGTTCGCAGCCTGGCTGCTGCAGCGCCTGCTGCGCAGGCTGGTGCACCGCGCCAGCGTGCACTACCAGTTGCCGGACGAACTGCTGACCCCCATCAAGGGATTGATCCGGTGGACCATCCTGGTCAGCGCGTTGCTGCTGGTGCTGGAGCGCATCGGCGTTTCGGCCACCGTGCTGTGGACGGCCTTTACCGGCTTTGCCACGGTGGGCGCCGTGGCGTTCTTTGCGGCCTGGAGCGTTTTGTCCAACCTGTTCTGTGCACTGCTCATCTTCACCGCGCGGCCTTTTCGCATTGGCGACCATATAGAGGTGCTGGACACCGCCGAAAGGCCCGGCGCCAAGGGGCGCGTGGTGGATATCAACCTGCTGTACACCACGCTGGAGGAGCATGGCGCGGCAGCAGGCCACGCGGCCTGGCTGCAGATTCCCAACACATTGATCTTCCAGCGCGTGGTGCGCAGATTCCGGGGCGTGCCGCCGCCCGAACCACCGGCTCCGCCACCCGCACCGGAGCAGGAAGCCGCAGCGGCAACCATCCAGCCGCATCCCCAGCCCCCTACTGATCCGGCCAGGTAAAGTTTGTCTGGTTAGCGACATATCCCAGATAAAATCCGTTCGCCCTGAGCCCTTCGGCGAGTTCAGGACAAGCCTGTCGAAGGGCTGCACCCAAGCAGTGCCCCGGCTTCGACAGGCCCGAACGGATGGGATGGGATGAGATATCTGCGACAAGTTGCTCTCAAGCAAAAATGACAAGCCCCAGATATGACATGCACATGTCACAAATTCGTCGCACGATCGTGCGTTGACCCTAAAGACCCCCATCGCTTGCTCTCCAACAATTTTTGGTCCGTCATGACAATGCGGTTACGAGGGCTCGCCGGCAGCTCTCAGCGACTGCAGTGGATCAGCATTGCGGCTTTGACGATCGTGCTGGCCTTGACCTGGCTATTGATCTGGCAGCGCCTGCAAGCCGAGGCCGATCTGCTGGAGAAGAATGCCGAACTCCAGCAGCGCAGTCTGGCTGCCATCATTGCTGAAAATCTGGCCCAGGTAGTGGACCGCAGCCGGTTGATGGCGGTGACCGTGCATCACGCCGCAGGCGAAGACCAGTCCATCGCATCCGCGCGATTGACGTCGATGATGGCGTCAGACCGCACTTTTCTCAGACTTGCGCTGTACGACAGCACGCTGACCCGATTGAGTTCGTCGTCTCCGTTTGCCGACAGCCCTGAAATCAAGGCATTCCTTCAGCAGATGGGCGAGTCCATGGATGGCTCCCTGGCAACACAATCCGACGTCCAGGTGGGCCCGCTGCTGAAAGAAAATGCATGGCAAGTACCGCTGTTGATAACCGCTCCACTGGGGCAGCCGCCGCAGCCGGGCTACCTGCTTGCCCTGCTGGACCTTGGTTATTTCCTGCAGCTCTATCGCAATATCGACATGGGCGCCACGGGGTCTATCCATATCTTGGGGCTGGATGGCGTTGAGATCGCCGAGGCGCGCCCTGAGGGGCTTTTGTTAAGCCAGCAGCCGCGCCACCTGCCTCAATTCGCGCCAGTCAATGCCCGTGAGGGCCTCTGGAGAGGCGTGCTGCCCGGGTCGGAGGATGAGCAATTGGCGCGCTTTGAGCGGGTGGAGCGTGCTCCCTTCATCGTGGTGGTCAGTCGCGGACTGCAGGAGATTCATGCCAATCATGGCGACAGCAGTCTGCGCATCTGGGGAATCCTGGGCTCGCTCAGCATCATATTGGCGGGCGCTGCGTGGGGACTGGTGCGCAGCACCGGCCGCCAACAGACGCTGCTGGAAGCGTTGCGCGCATCCGATGAGGAAAAGCATGGGTTGATCCTGCGCCTGAAAAGCGAAAAGTCCCGGGCGATGACGTTGGCGTCATATGACCATTTGACTGGTTTGCACAACCGGCGGATGTTCAATGAACTCGTTGCCAGCCACCTGGAGAGCGCTCGGCGCAGTCGCAAGCATTACATGCTGATGTATCTGGACCTTGATCGGTTCAAGCTCATCAACGACTCGCTGGGCCACCATGTCGGCGACAAACTGCTGCGCGCCGTCAGTGAGCGCCTTTGCGGCAGCTTGCGCAATGCCGACGTGGTCGGCCGCCTGGGTGGTGATGAGTTTGCCGTGTTGGTGACGGGCCTTGAGCGGCCAGATGACATGGATGCCCTGGCGTCGAAACTGGTGGCAAAACTGAGTCTTCCATATCCAGATATCGATGGCCATGAGATTCAGGTCAGTCCCAGTGTCGGTATTGCGTGCTTTCCGCGTGATGGACACGACGTCACGACGCTGTGCCGGCATGCGGACGCCGCGATGTATGAATCCAAACGCATGGGACAGGGGCGATTTACCTACTACGACGCCCGCCACCATCCATCGAACGATCGAATCCTTCAGCTCGAACGCCAGCTTCCCATCGCCATCGACAAAAACGAGCTGGTGCTTCACTTTCAACCCAAGGTGGAGCTGGCCAACTATCAAATCTCAGGCATGGAAGCACTGGTGCGGTGGCAGCACCCAGAGTATGGGCTGGTGTATCCCGGCGATTTCATTGCATCGGCTGAAAAATCTGGACTGATCGTTCAGCTTGGCGACTGGGTCATGAAGGCATGCTGCATTCAGCAGGCCCTGTGGAAGGCGCAAGGAATACCGCTGGTACCGTTGGCGTTCAATGTGTCGCCAAGGCAGTTGCGCGACGGCAGCCTGGCGACAAAGATCGCACAGCTATTGAACGACCACGGCTTGAGCCCCTGCGATCTGGAGTTGGAGATTACCGAAAGCTGCCTGGTCGAACCGATAGACCAGGCTGTCAAGGTTCTTAAAGACCTCCAAAAAATGGGAATCCGCATCGGTCTGGATGACTTTGGCAGCGGATTTTCCAGCCTGAGCCAGATACGGGATCTGCCCATCAGCACCATCAAGATCGATCGTTCATTCATCGACGCAATTCGCAACAATACGGACGTGGGCGTGATCGTCACCTCGATCATTACGCTTGCGCACGGTCTGCAGATGCGCGTGATCGCCGAAGGTGTTGAACTGATGGACCAGCTGGTGCAACTCAAGATGGCTGGATGCGACGAGGTGCAGGGCTACTTCCTGAGCAGACCCGTGCCCAGCGCCGAGGCGCAAAAACTCCTGATACAAGCCAGCATTATTCCGAAATGAACGCATTCCTCTTTTTCATCGTGTTTGTCGCGGGGTTTCTGCTCCCCTCGCCGGCCCTGGCATCGGATGCCGCCTGTGATGAACCCCCCGTCTTGCACGTTGCCCTGATCCCCAAGGAAAACACCCAAAAACAGCTGCAAGAATTCAGACCAATCCAGATTGAACTGGAGAAGGCAATGCAGCGCCGAGTAATGGTTGTTCCATCGCCCTCTTATGCGGCCGTCATGGAAGGGCTGCTGAACGAAAGCATTGATCTGGCTGAGCTGGGCCCGGCTTCCTATGCCATGCTGCTGGACCGCGACGCCGCTGTAAAGCCGTTTGCTGCACAGTCCGGCCGCGGAGCGGCCGGCGCCAACACACTCGCAACCTACCAGTCCATCCTGATTGCGCGACGCAACCGGGGGTTTGATGGGGTCGATGACCTGCGCAACAAGTCACTGAGCCTGACCGACCCTGCAAGCACATCCGGCAACCTGGTTCCAAGGCGCTTCATCAGGCAGCAAACCGGCCAGAGTATCGAAAATTACTTCGGCCGCGTCACATTTGCCGGCTCGCATGACCGCGCCCTCGAAGCGGTTCGAAAGGGCATGGTGGATGCGGGGTTTGTGTCCAGGACACGCTATGACGAGGCGCTCAAAACCGGGCTCGTTGCCGCCGATGAGATGGTGGTTCTATGGCAATCGGAGCCGCTTCCGCTCAACCCCTTCGTCATGCGCAATCGCCTTTGCAGTGCTGAGGCCGTGAAGATTCAGAAAGTGTTTTTCAACACCGAACCGCTGCGACCCATGCTGGATGCCAGGGGCGCAGAGCGGTTCGTGCCGGTCACCAGCGCCGACTATGAAGTGATCAGGGAAATGTTCTCAGAGCGGTGAAACGCTCCGAGCCCATGCGTTCAACTTGCTCATGCACGGGGGGGCATGAGCCTGCTCATACGCGGGGGGCATGAACGCGCGGCCGCCATGCATTGACGATCGCCACCAGCGAGAGCATCACGGGCACCTCGACCAGTACACCGACCACCGTGGCAAGGGCGGCGCCAGAGTTGAGGCCGAACAGCGAAATCGCCACCGCCACCGCCAGCTCAAAGAAATTGGATGTGCCAATGAGGCAGGCGGGGCCCGCAACATCGTGGGGCAGCTTGAGCAGCTTGGCACCCCACCAGCTGATGAAAAAGATGCCATAGGTCTGCAACACCAGCGGAATGGCGATCAAGCCGATCACTGCGGGTTTCTCGACGATGGTGCCCGCCTGAAAACCAAACAGCAGCACCACGGTTGCAATGAGGCCCACGATGGACCACGGCTTGAGCCGCGCCACGAACGCACCGACCGCCTGCGGGGAGCGCCTGGCCAACTGGTGGCGGGTTGCCATGCCAGCGGCCAGGGGCAGCACCACATACAGCACGGTGGACAGAACCAGGGTCTGCCAGGGCACGGTCACGTTGGTCACGCCCAGCAAGAATGCGGCGATGGGTGCGAATGCCACCACCATCACCAGGTCGTTCACCGAGACCTGAACCAGGGTGTAGTTCGCATCTCCTTTGACGAGCTGGCTCCACACGAACACCATGGCAGTGCAAGGCGCAACGCCCAGCAAAATCATGCCGGCGATGTATTCGCTGGCCGATTGGGGGTCCACCCATGGGGCGAAGATGTATCGAAAGAACAGCACCCCCAGCGCGGCCATGGTGAACGGCTTGATGAGCCAATTGACTGTCAGCGTCAGCAGCAGACCTTGCGGCTTTTTGCCCACGCCCTTGATGGCGGCCCAGTCAATCTGAATCATCATCGGATAAATCATCACCCAGATGAACACCGCCACAACGAGATTGACGTGCGCAACTTCAAGGCCTGCGACGGCCTGAAAAACCCCCGGAAAAACCAGCCCCAGCCCCACGCCGGCGGCAATGCCCAGCGCAACCCAGATCGTCAAATACCGTTCAAACAGCCCCATGGTGGTTCCCCTCGCTCAATGAAAAAGGCCTGGAACATTGCATGTCCAGGCCCGTCTGCATGTGGATTTTTCAGTCTTTGGTTTGTCCAATCCGGACCAGTTCTTTCTGCAGCGACAATTTGCTGAGCTTTTCGAGCGGCAGGCTCAGGAAGAGCGCAATGCGGCGGTTCAACACGATGAAAGCGTCTTTGAACGCGTTGTTCACGGCTTCTTCATCTCCCTCCACCGCTACCGGGTCAGGCACACCCCAGTGCGCCGACATCGGCTGGCCCGGCCAGACGGGGCACACCTCTCCCGCCGCCTGGTCGCACACCGTCAGCACGAAGTCCATCACGGGTGCGCCGGGAGCCGCAAACTCCTCCCAGTTCTTGCTGCGCAAACCCTGCGTCGAAAAATGGTATCTCTCCAGCAGCTCGAGCGCACGCGGATTGACCACGCCCGCGGGGTGGCTGCCGGCGCTGAAGGCCTGGAATCTGCCAGCGCCGTTCTGGTTCAGGATGGCTTCGGCAAAAATGCTGCGCGCGGAGTTGTGCGTGCAGATGAAGAGTACGTTGTAGATGCGATGGGACATGTAAATACCTGCTTTCGGCACCAAGGGTTGAGGAAATGGGTGGGTCAATTATTTGCGTCGCTGCACCAGCCCGGCGGCGCGAAATTGGGTTTTTGCATAGTTTGGAGCGCTATGGTTACTTGCGCATTACGTATTGCTCCTGCGCAGTCGTCAAGCCGCTACAGCTGTTTTCTTGTCCTTCGTCACCGGCAATGTGAGCGTGACCAGCCAGCAGATCAACAGCATCACGGCAGACCCGATGAGCGCATACAGCAACCCGCCCCACTGGTAGAGCAGGCCCGAAAGCAGCGTGCCGCCAAAGCGCCCCAGGGCGTTGGCAGCGTAGTAAAAGCCCACGTCCTCGGCGGCTTTTTCAGAGCCGGCGTAGGCCAGGATGAGGTAGGAGTGAATGGAAGAGTTGACGGCAAACGCAAAGCCAAACAGCCCCAGGCCGCCCACCACCACCCATTGCAGTTGCGGCACCTGCAAGGCCACCGCCACCGCCAGGGCGATGGGCACCAGCGTCAGCAGGGCCGACCACAGGCGGGCGGCAGGCACCTCGGTGCTCAGGCCGTCGGGGCTGCGTTTGACCAGCTGCGGCGCCATGGCCTGCACCAGGCCATAGCCAATCGTCCAGGCCGCCAGAAAACCGCCCACCATGGTGAACGTCCAGCCCTGTGAATACAAAAACACCGGCACGCCCACCACAAACCAGACATCGCGCGCGCCAAACAGCACCACGCGGGCGGCGGCCAATGCGTTGATGCCGGCGTTTTTGGCAAACAGCTCCTTGGCCGATTTCGAGGCCCTGCTCTTGCCCATCATCTGCGGCAGCGAAGTCACCACCCCCACCAGCACCAGCGCCAGCAGCGCCGCCATGGCCCACAGCGCGTGCTGAAAGCCCAGCGCCTGCAGCAGCAAGCCGCCCAAAAAGAAACCCACGCCCTTCATGGCGTTCTTGCTGCCCGTGAACCAGGCCACCCATTGAAAGAGCTGGCTTGCGCCCTGCTCTTTGGCTTCTGCCGAAGTCACCTTGATGGCCGATTTGCTGGCGGTTTTGGTCAAGTCCTTGGCCACGCCGCAGATGCCCTGCGCCAGCACCACCCAGGCCACCGACATGGCCGCCGACCACCCGGGGTCGAGCTGCGACAGCAAGGTAAAGCCGATGATTTGCGTCACCAGCCCCACCGTCAGCATGCGCGTGATGCCGTAGCGCGTGGCCAGCCAGCCGCCCACCAGATTGGCCAGCACGCCCGCCGCTTCATAAAGCAAAAACAGAAAGGCCAGCGTGAACGGCGAGTACCCCAGGCGGTAAAAATGCAGCAACACCAGCATGCGCAGCGCGCCATCGGTGAGGGTAAAGCCCCAATACGCCGCTGTGACGATGGCATAGTTGCGCGTGGCGTGGCTTTGCATGTCAGATGCCCATTTCCTGCATGTGGCAGGCCAAGTCCACCATGCGGCAGGCATAGCCCATTTCGTTGTCGTACCAGGCGTACACCTTGAGCAGCGTGCCATCCGTCACCATGGTGGACAACGCATCAACGATGGAACTGCGCGTGTCGCGGGCGTAGTCGGCGCTCACCAGGGGCAGCGTTTCGTAGCCCAGAATGCCCGACAGGTAAGAGCTGGCGGCTTGCTGGAACAGCGCGTTCACTTCTTCCACCGTGGTCTGGCGCTGCAGCTCGAACACGCAATCGGTCAGCGAGGCGTTCAGCACCGGGGCGCGCACCGCATGGCCGTTGAGCTTGCCCTTGAGCTCGGGGTAAATCAGCGCGATGGCCGTGGCGCTGCCGGTGGAGGTGGGTGCCAGGCTTTCCATGGCGCTGCGGGCGCGGCGCAGGTCTTTGTGCAGCGCGTCCACCACCAGATTGGTGTTGGTCGGGTTGTGGATGGTGGTGATCTGCCCGTGGCGTATGCCAAGGTGCTCATGCACCACCTTCACCACCGGTGCCAGGCAATTGGTGGTACACGATGCCGCTGTGACGATGCGGTTTCTGGCCGGGTCATACAGCTGGTGGTTCACGCCGACGACGATGTTGAGCACGTCGCCCACCTTCACCGGCGCGGCGACGATCACGCGCTTGGCACCGCGGTCCAGGTGGCCCTGGATGGTCTCGGGCGTCAAAAACTTGCCGGTGCATTCCAGCACCATGTCCACGCCCCAATCTCCCCACGGAATCTCTGCCGCCGTGGCATGCGCACTGAACGAGAGCTGGCGGTTGCCGATATGGATGGCGTTGTCGCCCTCGGCGTGGATGCGCTCGCGCCATTTGCCTTGCACCGTGTCAAAAGCCAGCAGGTGGGCCGCGGCCGCAGCGCCACCCTTGATTTCATTCAGGTGCACCACCTCCAGGCGGTTACCGGCGCGGGGGTCATCTTGCGGGCGCTCGGCGGCACCCATCGCCGCGCGCAGCGCCAGGCGGCCGATGCGGCCCATTCCGTTGATGCCAACTTTCATGAAACGCCTCCTTTCCTAAATTCTATACTCATTGAAATATTGCATCATTGAATGACCGGCGAATGACAGGCTGCTCAAGTGAGCCATCGAAGCGGCGCACCAGCGCCCCTTGATGTCCAGCGGTTGCGCGATTCACGAAAGCAAATCGCCAAAACGGCAACGCACGCACAGTGGCGCCCGGGCTCAGTGCGCAGCCAGCTCCAGCGCGGCGCTTTGCAGCGCCGCTTTTTCCAGCTTGCCGCCGGGCAGGTTGATCAACAGCTCCAGGCGCTGGTGGAGCATGTGCATCGTCGTATGGAAAGCCTCGATCCTTTGCGCTTCAGGCACAGTGCTGACGGTCGGGTCGCAGTAGCCTCAGTGGACAGTGGACGGGGGCTGGGTGACCGGGCCAGACGGGGCAAACCTCGCCAGCGGCGTCATCGCACATGGTGATGATCTGATCCATGTGCGGCGCATCGGGCGCGGCGAATTCGTCCCAGCTTTTGCTGCGCAGCCCGTCAATGAAAATACCCGCCTCTTGCAGCATCTGCAGGGCCAGGGGATGGGGCTGCTGGTTCGCGCCGGGATGGCTGCCCGCCGAATAGGCCCGGCGCCATCGCATTGAGCAGGGCTTCGGCCAGGATGCTGCGCGCGCAATTGTGGGCGCAGATAAACAGGACATTCAGGGGCTTGTTGCCGAGGATGCTGCAGGGCAGCAGCCAGCGGATTTTTCCGCAGTGGC
>WOZN01000171.1 GCA_011620245.1 Acidovorax sp. | reverse complement strand
GCATCCCGCCAGCGCTCGCCATAAACGGGACATTGGCAATTTCCGCATCCCTAACTGAAAGGATTTACCACCATGATGAATTCACTGTGGATCGCCAAGACCGGCATGACCGCTCAGCAAACCCAGCTGGACGTGATCTCGCACAACCTCGCCAACGTCTCGACCACCGGCTTCAAGCGCAATTTCGCCGTGTTCGAAGACCTGATGTACCAGAACCAACGCCAGGTGGGGTCGCAGGCCAGCGACAACGCCGAACTGCCCACAGGCCTGCACCTGGGCCTGGGTGTCAATGTGGGCGCCGTATCCCGCAACTTCCTGCAGGGTGGCTTGCAAAACACCGGCAACGCGCTGGACATGGCCATCAATGGCCAGGGCTTCTTCCAGGTCCAGCTGCCCGATGGCACAACCGCCTATACCCGGGCAGGCAACTTCACATTGAGCTCGACAGGCGTCGTTGTGACGCCCGAAGGACATGAGCTGGTGCCGCAGATCACCGTTCAGACGGGTGACACCGTCAGCATCAGTCCCAATGGCCAGGTCTCGATCACACGGGACGGCGTCACGACCAACGGCCCGCAGGTACAGTTGGCCAACTTCGTCAACCCGGCCGGCATGGAGCCGATGGGCAACAACCTTTTCCGCGAAACCGTGGCCTCCGGAGCACCGGAAATAGGCAACCCCCTGAGCAATGCGCTCGGGGAAATCCGGCACAAGTTTCTGGAAAACTCCAACGTCAACGTGGTGGAAGAGCTGGTCGGCATGATCCAGACCCAGCGCGCCTACGAGATGAATTCGAAGGCTATCCAGACTTCGGACCAGATGCTGGCCAAGCTGGCGCAACTGTGAAAAATCCTGCAAGGAGCACCGCCATGACATCCATCTTGCGCCTGATGGGCTACGCCGCCCTCGCCGTGCTGGCCACGGGCTGCGCCAGCATCAACCCACCCCCGCCGGTGGACGTGCTGCCCACCATGCCGCCACCTTTGGCCGCCCTGCCCCGGCCGGCCGGCCCCGCCACGGGCAGCCTGTTCCATGCGGCCAGCTACCGGCCCGCGTTCGAGGACCAGCGCGCGCGCATGGTCGGCGACCTGGTGACGATCACGATCAAGGAAGAAATCGACGCCAAGCAAAACAGCACATCGAACGTAGGCCGGACTTCCAAGGCCGCGGGCAGCATCACGGCGCTGCCGCTGATCTCTGGCAACCTGACCGGAAAGACGACCCTCGGCGCCGGCTATGACAACACCTTCGAGGGCAAGGGCGACACCCTGGCCAAGAACGAGTTCAAAAGCAACATCACCGCCATCGTCACCGACGTGCTGCCCAACGGGCACCTGGTCATCGCGGGCGAAAAGCAGGTGGGCGTGAACCGCAGCGTGGACGTGCTGCGCTTTTCGGGCATCGTCGATCCGCGCCGGCTGCAGCCCGGCAGCGTCATCGATTCGCAATATGTGGCCAACGTGCGCGTGATCTCGCGCGGCCTGGGCGAACAGGCCGAGGCACAGGCCATAGGCTGGCTGGCCCGGGCGTTCAACACGGTCATGCCGTTCTGAACGCCGCCTGAATCGCCTGCGGTGCCTTCCGCCGCCAGGGGCCTGGCAAAGCCAGTTCCCCGGCGGCCCTGGCCTTGGGCCGCGCCGGCTTCACAGGCAGCGCCACGGATCACCAAAATGCCCTTCCAACGCTTCTGGCAACCACTTACTGCCCTGGCCCTGGTGCTGTGCTGCAACCTCGCGGGCGCGGCCGATTTCCGCGACCCGGTGGAGCAACCCTTCCTGGTCTGGCCCAACATCCCGGTCGTGCGCGCGTCCGATCTGGGCGATTACGAGCACGATCGCAAGGCGTTCGCAGACCTGCACACCGGCAAGGGCGATCCGGCCATGGTGCTTGCCGCGCTGCAGGCGGTGGACAGCCTGCAGGCCCACCACGAGCGCATGGCACTGGCCCAGCTGGGGCGCACGCTCAACACCCAGCTGATTGGCGAACTGGACCGGCAGGCGCGGCGCATCAACACCCGCGCGCCCAAGCTGCGCTTTGAGTTTGCCGGCATCACGCCCGAGGAGTTGCAGCGCGCCTCTGCGGCCGACACCAAAGCGCTGAGCGCCCTCAAGGCCAAGGCGGGCCGGGTGACACTGGTGGCCTACATCACCTACACCCGACTGGAGGGCACGCTGGTGCAGGCCACCGCCACGCTGGTCAAGCTGGGCAATGGCGCTTCGCAGAGCTTCACCGTGACGGCGCCCGCGCCCACGCTGGCCGATGCGCTGGCGCGCGACATCTTCGATTACTTCGAGGGCACGCGCTTTTCGCAGCACCGCAACCCGCTGGCCGCGCGGGAATGGCTGATGGCCGCGCCAGGGCACGCCGATCAGCTGGTGTCCCGCGAGGCGGCGCAGCGCTACTGCCAGTCGCAGGACGCGGCCCTGCCCACGGCCGCAGAGCTGGAGACAGCCGAGGCATCGGGGTTTTATGGCGGCGGCGTGGCGCTGCGGCCCATGGGCGTTTACCACATCGAGTCCGGCCTGTACGACACCACGCAGGCGCAGGCAGACAAGGTGCGCGCCAACCACATCGCCAGCGTGCCCAATGGCTATTACTACTGCATACGCATGCCGGCCGACACCAAGGCGGCCAAGGCTCGCAGGTAGAATATCAAAAATGATAGCTGTCAGCGCTTTACAGTAAAGCGCTAGAGCCATATTTGACTCATATTCTTGCTGGCACCGCCCCCGCGGTGAAGCCGGGGTGAACACCGGCAATAAGGCGGCAGAAGCACGCTCTTTTCCCGTCTTTGCATGCCGGATGGCTCGCCACAATGGGAGCCATGAAAACCTTGCACGCCCATCGCATCGCATGGCTCCTGGCTCGCGCGCTGGGGCTGGCCCTGTTCGCCGCGGGGCTGACGATGCCCGCCCATGCCTTGCGCATCAAGGAAGTGGCGGCCGTGCAGGGCGTGCGCAGCAACCAGCTTTCGGGTTACGGCCTGGTGGTGGGCCTGGACGGCACGGGCGATCAATCCTCGCAAATGCCCATCACGGCCCAGGCCATGGCCAATTACCTGCAGCAGATGGGCATCAGCCTGCCACCGGGCACCCGGGCACCGCAGCTCAAGAACGTGGCCACGGTGGTCGTCACGACGCAGCTGCCGGCGTTCGCGCAGCCGGGGCAGATGATCGATGTGGCCGTCTCCTCCATCGGCAATGCCAAATCGTTGCGGGGTGGCACGCTGATCACCACGCCGCTGCGCGGTGCCGATGGCGAGATCTACGCGCTGGCGCAGGGCAACGTGGTGGTGGGCGGCGCCGGTGCGTCGGCCGGTGGCAGCAAGGTGCAGATCAACCACCTGAACGCGGGCCGCATCCCCGAGGGCGCGCAGGTCGAGCGTTCCGTGCCCACGCCACTGCATGTTGGCAGCACCATCACCCTGGGCCTGGATGCGGTGGACTTCCAGACCGCGCGCAAGGTGGCGCAGGCCATCAATGCCCGCCAGGGCGAAGGCACGGCCACGGCGCTGGACGGGCGCACGGTGCAGGTGACGGCGCCACAGGACCCGGGCAGGCGCGTGAACTTCATCGCCGAGCTCGAAGAACTGCAACTGCCCGATTCCACCCCCGCCGCCAAGGTGGTGATCAACGCCCGCACGGGCTCCATCGTGCTCAATCAGGCCGTGACGCTGGGGTCCTGCGCCATCGCGCACGGCAACCTGTCCATCACCATCAGCAGCACGCCGGTCATCAGCCAGCCCAACCCGCTGTCGCAGGGCGTGACCGTGGTGGCGCAGAAAAGCGACATCGCCATCCGGCAGGAAGGGGGCAACGTCATCCAGATGCCGCCGTCGCCCCAGCTCGCCGACGTGGTGCGCGCACTCAATTCCCTGGGCGCCACACCGCAGGATCTTCTGGCCATCTTGCAGGCCATCAAGGCGGCCGGCGCCCTGAATGCCGAGCTGGAAGTGATCTGACCATGCTGCGCCCAAAGATCGCACCGCCCGCAATGCACAAGGAGTGACCATGGCCTTGACCCTGCCTTCTTCCAGCACCTCCAGCACCTCCAATGCGCTGGCAGCCGATGCCCGCTCGCTCAACGCCCTGAAATACGAGGCCGGGCAAAACAGCCCCCAGGCCGCCAAAGAGGCGGCCAAGCAGTTTGAATCGCTGTTCATGCGCGAGTTGATCAAGAGCATGCGCGAAGCCACCATGAAATCCGGCCTGATGGACGGCGCCCAGGGCGACCTGGGCACCGACCTGCTGGACCAGCAGCTATCGGTCAGCATGTCGGGCATGCCCGGCGGCTTGTCGGAAGCCATTGCGCGCCAGCTCTCGCGCCAGATGGGCGGTGCCGACACCAGCATCTCCGCGCCCTCCACCCTCAGCCTGCCTGGCGTGACATCGCGCGGTGCAGCCACCACCGCCCCCATGGCCACGGGCCCGGCGCCCAAGGGGCGAGAGGGCTTTGTGCAATCGCTCAGCGCCACCGCCGAGCGCGTGGCGCAGGACAGCGGCATTCCGGCCAGCTTCATGCTGGGCCAGGCGGGGCATGAGACCGGCTGGGGCAAGAGCGAGATCAGGAACGCCGACGGCTCCAGCTCGTTCAACCTGTTTGGCATCAAGGCCGGCAAGGGCTGGACCGGCAAGGTGGCCGAGGTGACCACGACCGAGTACATCAACGGCAAGGCCCAGAAGGTGACCGCCAAGTTCCGCGCCTATGACTCGTATGAGGATTCGTTTCGCGACTATGCCCGCCTGATCACCAACAGCCCGCGCTACGAAAAGGCCCAGGCCACGGCCAGAACGGGCTCGGCCGTGGCCTATGCGGTCGAACTGCAAAAGGCCGGCTACGCCACCGACCCCGAATACGCCAGAAAGCTCAGCGGCGCCATCAACAGCGCCCTGCGCGTGCAGCGTGCACAGGCCTGAAGCCATGAAACACCCCCTGAGTCGCTTCGCGCCTTCCCCCTCTCTCGCTGCGCGGGAGGGGGACGCCCCCAGCGCGGCGGGGCGGCCCTTGCGCGGGGGCACTGGCCTGGGCCGCGCCAGTTGCATGCGTTGCAGATGGCTGGCCGCGCCGTGGACCACTGAGATGCGAGGAACGTCATGAGCCTGCTCAACGTCGGATCCCGCGCCCTTCTGGCCAACCAGGCGGCCCTGCAGACCGCAGGGCACAACATCGCCAACGTCAGCACGCCTGGGTATTCGCGCCAGAGCGTGGTGCTGCAGACCGTGCAGGGCCAGTTCACGGGGGGCGGCTACATCGGCAAGGGCGTGGATGTGCAGACCATCCTGCGCAACCAGAGCGAACTGCTCACGCGCCAGGCCACGGCGGCATCGGCGGTGGATGCGGGCGACACGGTGCGCATGGACCGCCTGCGCCAGTTGCAGGAGGTCTTTGCCGGCGGCCCCAGCGGCATTGGCGCATCCATCAACGAGATGATGAACGCGCTCTCGGATGTGGTGAGCGCCCCCACCGACCTCACCGCGCGCAACGTGGCCCTGACGCGCATGGACGAAACCGCCGCACGCATGCGCGATGCCTCGCAGCGCCTGGACGAGATCGGCTACACCGTGGCCGAGCAGCTCAAGGGCAGCATGCTTGCGGTCAACAGCCTGGCCAAGAACATTGCCGGCGTGAACGAGCAGATTGCCCGCGCCAAGGGCAACGGCCAGCCCGCCAACGACCTGCTGGACCAGCGCGACCAGCTCATCCGCGAGCTCAACCAGCATATCCAAACATCGCAGGTGGCTGCCGACGATGGAACCGTGAGCGTTTTCGTGGCCGGCAGCCAGCCGCTGGTGCTGGGCAACAAGGCCGCCACGCTGTCGATCGACGACCCGGCCGATTTTGGCGCGGGCAGCGGCAAAAAGGTGCTGAACTTCCAGCAGCCGGGCTCAGCCACCAAGGTGGAACTCAACGAGAGCATGCTCGGCGGCGGCCAGGTGGCGGGCCTGCTGCGCTTTCAGAACAATGACCTGGCCGAGGGCCGCAATCTGCTGGGGCGCATGGCGGTGGCGATCAGCGAATCGATGAACACGCAGAACAAGCTCGGGCTGACGCTGGATGGCCAGCCGGGTGAAAACCTGTTTGCGCCGATCAGCCTGGGCAATGCCACTGCAGGCAGCGGCAACAATTCGGGCGCCACCATGGGCCTGCAGGTCGCCGATCCCACCAAATTGCAAGCCTCCAGTTACGAAATCGCATTCACAGGGGCCACCGCCGGTTCGGTGACGCGCCACTCGGACAACAAGGTGTTCGCCTTTGCCAATCTTGGTGAGCTGACAACCATCATGGGCAACGATGGACTGGCCATCACCGATGGAGGCGCCGGCACATTTACAGGCGCTGCAGCCAATGACAAATTCCTCGTGAATCCCTTGGTGGGTGCAGCGGCGCTGCTCAAGTCATTGCAGTATTCACCGGCCGACCTGGCGGCGGCCAATCCGGTCAACGCCGCCATGGGTGCCAACAATACCGGCACGCTGCAACTTGCCAGTCTCAAGGCAACGGGCCCCGTCCTGACGCTGCCACCTTCGCCTGCCCCTCCCGCCACGGGCGCTGGCGTGACGCTCACATTCACTTCCGGCTCCCCGGCCACGTTCACTTTGGCCGGCAATACCGGTGCGCCGGTGGACGCATCGACCACCCCGCCGACCACCCTGGCAGGCCCTCCTTACGCCTTCACATCCGGACAAGCGATCACCATCGACGGGTGGGAAATCACGCTCAACGGGTCACCCAAGCCAGGCGACACAGTGACCGTGGGCAACGCCCTCGACCCCCAATACGGCGACTGGTACCAACGCGACACCGGCAACGCCAGCGCGCTGATGGGCCTGCGCGATATGCCGATGTTCGACGGCGCCACGCTGTCCGACGGCTTTGCCAGCGCCATGGCGCAGATCGGTACGCGCACGCAAAGCGCGCAGTTTGCGGCCGAGCTGTCGTCGGCGATTGCCACCAACCTCGAACGCGACCGCACAGCCGTCTCGGGCGTCAACCTCGACGAAGAGGCCGCGCGCCTGATCCAGTACCAGCAGGCCTACCAGGCCTCGGCCAAAATGCTGCAGATCGCGCAAAATATCTTTGACACCCTGATCCAGGGCTTGGGCCGCTAGGCGCCAGCCCCAGGCCTGAACGGAGTCCACCATGAGCAACGCCCTTTACCGGCTCAGCACCGCCAACCAGTACGACGTTGCCGTGCGCAATATCAGTCAGCGCCAGACGTCCCTGTCCAACCTGCAGGAAAACCTGACCTCGGGCAAGCGCGTGGTGCGCCCCAGCGACGACCCGGTGGCGGCCGCGCAGGCGGAGCGGGCCCTCACGCGCCTGTCGCGCATCCAGACCGAGCAGCGCGCGCTGGACATGCAGCGCAATGCGATTGCGCAGGCCGAGTCCGCCATGGGCGACGCCGTCGGCCTGGTGCAGAACGCACGCGAACTCATCGTGAGCGCCGGCAACGGCAGCCTGACCGCCAACGACCGGGCCACCATCGCCAACCAGTTGCAGGGCCTGCGCGAACAGCTGTCGGAGGTGGCGAACCGCAAGGACACCAATGGCGTTCCGCTGCTCGGGGCCCTGGGCAGTGCCCTGTCACCTTTCCTCGGGCCACTCAGTACCTCGCCCGACTACAAATTTGACGGACTTGCGGGACAGAACAGCAGCACAGGGGTTTCCATCCCCAACACGCTGGACGGCGATTCGGCCTTCATGTTCCAGCCGAAGCGCGACGGGGTGTACAACGCCAGCGTGAGCGCCATTCCCAACGGCCGCCAGCTGACCACCGACGCCATCAAGCCCGGCAACACCGCACTGGTGACCGGAGACCAGTACGCCATCGCCTTCAGCGCAGTGGGCCCAGGCAGCACCACCGGCACCACCACGGCCACCTACACGATCACCAACACCACCACAGGCGCCGTGTCGGCACCCGTGCCGGTGCCGGACTTCCCCTCCGACAAGCCCGTCACCATCGCGGTGACCGGCGTGCCCGGCCTGAGCTTCAACATCACCGGTACGCCCGCCAATGGCGACACCGTCACCCTGCAGCCCAGCGCCAGCATGTTCAGCACGCTCGACAGCGCAATCAACGACCTCCGCAGCGCGCCCAACAGCAACGCCGCCACGCAGGCCGTGGGCCAGGCGCTGGCCAACGTGGATATCGGACTCGAGCGCATGCACAACATGCGCGGCTATGCGGGCGAGCTGCTCAACCGCGCCGACCGCATCACGGGCGACCAGGAAAAGCGCAGCATCCAGCTCGAAGGCGACCGCTCGCGCGCCGAGGACCTCGATATGATCAAAGGCATTTCAGACTTCCAGAACCAGCAGGTAGGCTACGAGGCCGCGCTCAAGTCTTATGCCTCGGTTCAGAAGCTGTCCCTGTTCAACTTCATCAGTTAAAAGCTTCTCGCGCGACGGGGGTCAGCCCCCGTTGCCAGGATCCGGCCCCGCTGTCCTACCGCTTCACCGCCCATGGTCCAATCCGTCCTCGGCAGCCTGATTCTTGGCTACCGCCCTTTGTGGAACCGGGCCCGCAAGCTCGCGGGCATTCAGCTCTACGTCCAGAACGAAGCCGCCACGGTGGTGGATGCCGCCCACCTGCTGCGCACGGTGCAAGAGCTGTGGTCTGCCAGCTCACCGCCGCTGCTGCTGTCTGCGCAAACGCGCCAGCTCCTGTGCACGCTGCTCGAAGAAGCGCCACGCGGCGCGCCGTGGATCGAGGTGCGAGGCGACTGGCTGTCCGACACCGCCATCTTCAGCCGCGTCAAGGCGGCGCACCAGCGCGGCCTCAGGCTGGTGTGGCGCGGCGACATGGCCCGCCTGCCCGAGCCCGAGGTGGCGCGCTGCTTTGACAACAGCCTGCTGACCTTGCGGCCCGAGGACGCAGTGGCCGCGCTGCAAACAGCCTCCACCCGGCCCGGTGATCCGGCCCCGGTGGCGCGCACCAAAAGCCCGGTGCTGGCTGGCCAGATGTATGAAAACATCGCCAGCCGCGCGCTCATGGAGCATTGTCTCGATCAGCAGAACGCCCTGGCCCTGGCCGGCTGGCCGGTGGAAGACGTGCTTTACGGCCAGCGGCACCAGTCGCCACAGCCCTCGCACGCCGTCATCCTCAAGCTGATGAAGGCCATCGACGCCGAGCAGTCGCTGGAGACGTTCGAAGAAATCATGGGTGAAGACCCGTTGCTGGCCTACCGCTTCATGGTCTATACCAACTCGGCGGCGCTGGGCCTGCGCACGGGCATCGACTCGTTGCGCCGGGGGCTGGTGATGATGGGCTATGGCTCCATCAAGCGCTGGCTGTCCGACCAGCTGCCCCACGCCAGCACCAACCTGAACCTGCGGCCCGTGCGCGAGGCCATGGTGATCCGGGCACAGCTCATGACACGCCTGCTCGATGCCGGCGTGGAAAACGACCTGCGCCGCGAAATCTACCTGTGCGGACTGCTGTCGCAACTGGACGAAGTCATGGGCGAACCGCTGGGCACCATCCTGCGCCGTATCCCGCTGTCGGAGCGCATCTACGATGCCAACGTGCTCGGCACCGGCCCCTATGCCTCAGGCCTGCAGATGGCCCGCGCCCTGGAGTCGGACGACGCCAGCGCCATTCGCGAACTGTGCGAAACCCACGAGATGAATCTGGAGGAAATCAACCGCGCGCTGCTGCGGGTGCTGGCCGATCTTGAGGTGCAACGCCCCGCTGCCTGACCCGGCGCAGGCAGCACCAGGCAAGCCAGGTCCAGCAGTCGGCCCCTCCCTTGCACACCCCAGCCTGCTGACCCGGTTGAAAATATTTTGAAAGCACGCCCCGCCTGCTGCATTAAACCAACGTCATTTTTCGCATGATGAGCGACATATCTCAGATCAACTAGAAACGGCAGTTGGATGCGCCCGCCGGTGCCGTGATCGGGGTGCCAGGCAAGGCTG
>WOZN01000225.1 GCA_011620245.1 Acidovorax sp. | reverse complement strand
TTGCCATCCGCGAAGGCGGCCGCACCGTGGGCGCTGGCGTCGTGTCCAAGATCATCGCTTAAGTTTTAAGCAGAACAAGGAACTTGCCATGTCCAAGCAAAAAATCCGCATCCGCCTGAAGGCGTTTGACTACAAGCTGATCGACCAGTCCGCTGCCCAGATCGTTGACACCGCCAAGCGCACCGGCGCCATCGTCAAGGGCCCCGTGCCCCTGCCGACGCGCATGAAGCGTTTTGACATCCTGCGCTCGCCGCACGTCAACAAGACCAGCCGCGACCAGCTCGAAATCCGCACCCACCAGCGCCTGATGGACATCGTGGACCCCACCGACAAGACGGTGGATGCCTTGATGAAACTCGACCTGCCCGCTGGCGTGGACGTCGAAATCAAGCTGCAGTAAACCTAGAAACGGCATCGGCGCTGTTGGCTTGCCAGTGGTGCCCTGTCTTCATGACGCGAACTTGCTTGAAAAAGCAATTCGCGTTATAATTTCAGGCTTCGCTTGATTTGCGCCTTTTTAAAGGTGCCAGTTGGGTGAAGTCTTAATAACCCTCTTTCATGCACGCGAGTGAAAACTTGCGAAAACGCCGCAGCCAATTGAAGTTGTGGCGGTGGAAGTTTTGGAGAAACAAATGAGTCTGAGCAACTCCCTCGGGTTGCTGGGTCGCAAGGTGGGCATGATGCGTCTGTTCACCGATGATGGGGACGCAGTGCCTGTCACGGTGGTGGATGTGTCCAACAACCGCGTTACCCAGGTCAAAACCCAAGAGAACGATGGCTACGTGGCCCTGCAGGTCACATTCGGTTCGCGCAAGGCATCGCGCGTGACCAAGCCGGCGGCCGGCCACCTTGCCAAGGCAGGTGTGGAAGCCGGTGAAATCATCCAGGAATTCCGCGTGACCGCTGAAACTGCTGGCAAATACGCCGCAGGTAGCGCCGTGCCGGTGGCGGATGTGTTTGCCGTGGGCCAGAAGGTCGATGTGCAAGGCACCTCGATCGGTAAAGGCTACGCCGGTACCATCAAGCGCCACAACATGAGCTCGCAGCGCGCGTCGCACGGTAACAGCCGCTCGCACAACGTGCCTGGCTCTATCGGCATGGCACAAGACCCCGGTCGCGTGTTCCCCGGCAAGCACATGACGGGTCACCTCGGCGATGTCACCAAGACCACGCAAAACCTCGATGTCATCCGCATCGACGAAGCGCGTCAACTGCTCTTGATCAAGGGCGCTGTTCCGGGCTCCAAGGGCGGGTTCGTGACGGTGCGTCCAGCGGTCAAGGCCAAAGCCTCCAAAGGAGCGAACTAATGCAGCTCGAACTCCTGAATGACCAAGGCCAGGGCGCATCCAGGCTGGATGTTCCTGAAACCGTGTTCGGTCGTGAATACAACGAAGATCTGGTGCACCAGATCGTGGTGGCCTACCAGGCCAACGCACGCCAGGGCACTCGCGCCCAGAAGGACCGCGAGCAAGTCCGTCACTCGACCAAGAAGCCTTTCAAGCAAAAGGGTACGGGTAACGCACGTGCAGGTATGACCTCGTCGCCTCTGTGGCGCGGGGGCGGTCGGATTTTCCCGAACATGCCTGACGAAAACTTCACGCAGAAGATCAACAAGAAGATGTACCGCGCCGGTATGTCTGCCATCTTGTCGCAGCTGGCCCGTGAAGGCCGCCTGGCGGTGGTTGACTCGTTGAAGCTGGACTCGCCCAAGACCAAGGTCCTGGCCGACAAGTTCAAGGCGATGAACCTGCAATCGGTGATGGTGATCGCCGATGAAGTGGACGAAAATCTGTACCTGGCCTCGCGCAATCTGGCGAACGTGCTCGTCGTTGAGCCCCGTTACGCCGATCCCGTGTCGCTGGTGCGTTTCAAGAAAGTGCTCGTCACCAAGGGTGCAATCGACAAACTCAAGGAGATGTTCGCATGAGCACGCTCAAGTTTGACGAAGGTCGTCTGATGCAGGTGCTGGTTGCTCCCATCGTGTCCGAAAAGGCCACCATGGTTGGCGAGAAGTCCAATGCTGTGACGTTCAAGGTGCTGCAGAACGCTACCAAGCCAGAAATCAAGGCCGCTGTGGAATTGATGTTCAAGGTCGAGGTCAAGGGCGTCTCTGTGGTGAACACCAAAGGCAAGACCAAGCGTTTCGGCAAGACTGTCGGCCGCCGCGACAATGTTCGCAAGGCATACGTCACGCTGCAGCCTGGTCAAGAGCTGGACCTGTCCGGGGAGGCTGCGTAATCATGGCTGTCATCAAGATGAAACCCACTTCGCCCGGCCAACGTGCCGTGGTGAAGGTTACCCGTGACCACCTGTACAAGGGTGAAGCGTACGCCCCGCTGCTGGAACCACAATTCCAGAAGGCCGGTCGTAACAACAATGGTCACATCACGACGCGCCACAAGGGCGGTGGTCACAAGCACCACTACCGCGTGGTGGACTTCAAGCGCAACAAGGACGGCATTGCCGCCAAGGTTGAGCGCATTGAGTACGACCCGAACCGCACGGCCCACATCGCTCTGGTGTGCTATGCCGACGGCGAGCGCCGCTACATCATCGCTCCCCGTGGCCTGGAAGCTGGCGCAACGCTGATGAGTGGTTCGGAAGCCCCGATCCGCGCAGGCAACACGCTGCCGATCCGCAACATCCCCGTGGGCTCGACGATCCACTGCATCGAGCTCAAGCCCGGTGCCGGTGCCCAGATCGCTCGCTCGGCAGGTGCTTCGGCAACGCTGCTGGCCCGTGAAGGCATTTACGCCCAGGTGCGTATGCGTTCCGGTGAAGTGCGCAAGATTCATATCGAATGCCGCGCCACCATTGGCGAAGTGGCCAACGAAGAGCACAGCCTGCGCCAATTGGGCAAGGCCGGTGTGAAGCGCTGGATGGGTATTCGTCCCACGGTTCGCGGCGTTGCCATGAACCCGGTGGATCACCCTCACGGTGGTGGCGAAGGCCGCACCGGCGAAGGCCGCCATGCCGTCGATCCTTGGGGCAATCTGACCAAGGGTTATCGCACCCGTAACAACAAACGCACACAGATCATGATCGTGTCGCGTCGCAAGAAGTAAGGGGTAACAGATGACTCGCTCTCTCAAAAAGGGTCCATTTGTTGACCATCACTTGCTGGCCAAGGTCGAAAAGGCCATTGCCACCAAGGATAAGAAACCAGTCAAGACCTGGTCGCGCCGCTCCATGGTTCTGCCCGATTTCATCGGTCTGACCATTGCCGTGCACAACGGCAAGCAGCATGTACCTGTCTACGTCACCGACCAGATGGTGGGCCACAAGCTGGGCGAATTCGCCCTGACGCGCACCTTCAAGGGTCACCCCGCGGACAAAAAAGTCCAGAAGAAATAAGGAATGACCATGTCTGAAACACGTGCAGTCCTGCGGGGCGTCCGTCTGTCGGTCGACAAAGGCCGTCTGGTCGCTGACCTGATCCGCGGCAAGAAGGTGGACCAGGCCCTGGACATCCTGACGTTCACGCAGAAAAAAGCTGCGGGCATCGTCAAGAAGGTTCTGGAATCGGCTATCGCCAATGCCGAACACAACGATGGCGCCGACATCGACGAATTGAAGGTCAAGACCATCTACGTCGAACAAGGCACCACGCTCAAGCGCTTCACCGCGCGCGCCAAAGGCCGCGGCAACCGCATCAGCAAGCCCACGTGCCATGTGTACGTGACGGTTGGCAACTGAGGCCAAGGAAGACTATGGGACAGAAAATCCACCCTACCGGCTTCCGCCTTGCGGTCAGCCGCAACTGGTCCAGCCGTTGGTACGCCAACAACCGTGATTTCGCGGGCATGCTGGCCGAAGACATCAAGGTGCGCGAGTACCTGAAGGCCAAGTTGAAGAACGCCGCCGTGTCGCGCATCCTGATCGAGCGCCCCGCCAAGAACGCCCGCATCACCATTTACTCGGCCCGTCCGGGCGTGGTGATCGGCAAGAAGGGTGAAGACATCGAGAACCTCAAGAAGGAACTCGCTGCGCGCCTGGGCGTGCCGGTGGCTGTGAACATCGAAGAAGTGCGCAAGCCCGAAATCGATGCCAAGCTGATCGCCGACAGCATCACGCAGCAGCTCGAAAAGCGCATCATGTTCCGCCGCGCCATGAAGCGTGCCATGCAGAACGCCATGCGTCTGGGTGCCCAGGGCATCAAGATCATGTCGTCCGGCCGACTGAACGGTATCGAAATCGCACGTTGCGAGTGGTACCGCGAAGGCCGCGTGCCACTGCACACATTGCGTGCCGATATCGACTACGGTACCTCCGAAGCCAAGACCACCTATGGTGTGATCGGCGTCAAGGTCTGGGTCTACAAGGGTGACACCTTGGGCCGCAACGATCTGCCGGCTGTGGAAACCCCACGTCCGGAAGAAGAGCGTCGCCCACGTGGCCCGCGCCGTGATGGCCGCCCGGGTGGCGACCGTCCAGGTGCAGGTCGTGGTCCCCGCCGTCCCATGGGCGTCAACACCGCCCCTGCCGACGGCAGCGACAAGCCTGTCGGCGCCGGTGGCGCCGATGCAACCGCCGTTAAGCGCGTTCGTAAAGTTGACGCGCCCGCTACAGCAGCGGACGGCAAAGGAGAATAAAGATGCTGCAACCTGCTCGCCGCAAGTACCGCAAGGAGCAAAAGGGCCGTAACACCGGTGTCGCAACGCGGGGTGCCTCCGTTGCGTTCGGTGATTTCGGTCTGAAATGCACCGATCGTGGCCGTCTGACGGCCCGCCAGATCGAAGCTGCACGCCGTGCGATTTCCCGTCACGTCAAGCGTGGCGGCCGTATCTGGATCCGCGTGTTCCCGGACAAGCCAATCTCTACCAAGCCCGCAGAAGTGCGTATGGGTAACGGTAAGGGCAATCCCGAGTATTACGTGGCTGAAATCCAGCCCGGCAAGATCGTTTTTGAAATCGTGGGCGTGCCTGAAGAACTGGCCCGCGAAGCGTTCCGCCTGGCTGCCTCCAAGCTGCCGCTGCGCACCACCTTTGTCAGCCGGCTGATTGGCTCGTAATTCAGGAGAACATGCAATGAAAGCTACTGAACTGCGCCAAAAAGACGTTGCCGGCATCGAAACTGAAATCAAGGCCTTGCAAAAAGCCCATTTCGGTCTGCGCATGCAGAAGGCCACGCAACAGCTGGGTAACACCAACACGCTGCGTGCCACCCGTCGCGACATCGCTCGCGCCAAAACCATCCTTGCTGAAAAGCAAGCCGCCAAGTAAGGAGCCCCTATGACGGAACCTAAAAAATCCCTCAAGCGCACCTTGGTTGGCAAGGTGGTCAGCGACAAGCGTCAAAAGACCGTGACGGTGCTGGTTGAGCGCCGTGTGAAGCACGAGCTCTACGGCAAGATCGTCGGTAAGTCGAGCAAGTACCACGCCCATGATGAAAAGGGCGAGTACAAGCTGGGCGACACGATCGAAATCACCGAGAGCCGCCCGCTCTCCAAGACCAAGAACTGGGTTGCTACCCGTCTGGTGCAAAAGGCCGGCCTGCTGTAAGCCCTCAAGGCGCAAGCCTGCAAGGCCCTTCGAAACGACCCACAATGTGGGTCGTTTTGCTTTGTGGGATGCAATATGCACCGCGGCAGAATTTCCTCAACCTTTTGGAGATGAACATGATCAAAGTCGGTGATACCCTGCCCGCCATTACCCTGATGGAATATTCGGAAGTGGAGGGCGAGGGCTGCAGCATCGGCCCGAACCCTGTGCCCGTGGACAAGGCCGCCGCTGGCAAGACCATTGCGCTGTTTGCCGTGCCCGGAGCCTTCACCCCCACCTGTTCTGCCAAGCATTTGCCCGGCTATGTGGCGAAGGCTGCCGAATTCAAGGCGGCGGGTGTGGATGAAATCTGGTGCGTGAGTGTCAACGATGCCTTCGTGATGGGCGCATGGGCGCGCGATCAGAAGACGGATGGGAAGGTGCGCATGCTGGCTGATGGCGATGCCGCCTTCGCCAAGGCCACCGGCCTGACGTTGGATCTGACTGGCAAGGGCATGGGGCTGCGCAGCAACCGCTATTCGATGCTGGTGCGCGACGGCAAGGTCGTCACGCTCAATGTGGAAGCCCCTGGCCAGTTTGCCGTGAGCGATGCCGACACGCTGCTGGCGCAAGCCAGGGCATGACAGCTTGCTGTAATATAAATAGCTGCTAGCGCTTTGTGCATAAGCGCTAGCGTCGAACACTACGCTAGCGGCCAATTTGCCTCAAAAAATGTCCGCCTTGAGGTAATGCGCCCCGGCAATGGGGTTGTGGTAGTAAGGCGGTATTTCCTCGAAGCCGAGATCGCCGTACAGGGCCCGCGCGGATTCCATGTCGTCCAGCGTATCGAGCAGCACGCAGGCGTAGCCCGCCAACCGTGCGGCATCCAGCGCTGCCTCGGCCAGTTGCCGGCCCAGGCCAAAGCCCCGAAACGCCTTGCGCACATAAAGGCGTTTCATTTCGGCGGCGTTGGGATAGTCGGCCGTGTCCAGCGGGCGTATTGCGCAGCAACCGGCGATGGCGCCATCCACCTCGGCCAGTAGCAAATGCCCGCGCGGTGCTGCGTACTCTCCTGGCAACTGCGCCAGCTCGGTTTCAAAATCCTGAAAGCACAAATCGACATCCAGGCCGCCGGCATATTCTCGAAAGATGGCACGCACTGCGTCCAGTTCATGGGGCAGGGCCGGGGTCAGCAAGGTGACAGTTAACTTATCCACAACACCAGCGGGCTAATGCAAAAGAACAGTGTAGCGGCAGCGGCGGGCATGACGAACTGAATCCCCTCCCTGCGCTCCCCGCCTGGAAACCCACCAGGTCGCCGCCGCGCACACCGCCCGCACGGCCAAAGCCTGCGGGGCAACTACCGCTGGTAGTGAAGGAATGCCTTGATTCAACCGCAGTTGAGCCAACCGGAAAACCGCAGAAACCCTATATTCATGCTCCATGCGGGTTTCGCAAGACTTTAAGTGACTGCGGAGCAATTCCAAATGGGTGAGTCTGAAAAGCATGAAAACTCAGGTGAGCGTCGCGTAGATCAGTCTTGCCAGCACTTAGCAGCCTATCGGACTTTCCCGTTCGATGGCAATTTTGCTTAAAAAAAGGGCACTTTTGATGCTCCAATTTCGCTGGAGTGTGTCCGAGACATGCTGCTAGGATCATAGGATCATAGACCGGAAGGCGCCGCCATGGAATCGCAGAACGTTTCTCCCCCCGCGCTGGCGGACCGGCCGCTGGCCGTGGCCCTGGCCGGCATGGCGGCGCTGGCGGCGGCCATGGGCATCGGGCGCTTTGCCTTCACGCCGCTGCTGCCGATGATGCTGCACGACGGCGTGCTTTCCCTCGCCGAGGGCAGCTGGCTGGCCACCGCCAACTATGTGGGCTACCTGCTGGGCGCGCTGGCCTGCGTGGCGCTGCCCTGGCTGCCCGGCGTGCGCCGGCGCTGGCCGGCCGAGCGGCTGGCGCGCTGGGGCCTGGCGGCCACGGTGCTGCTGACCGGGGCCATGGCGCTGCCCCTGCCGGGCTACTGGGCAGCGCTGCGTTTCGGCGCCGGCGTGGCGAGCGCGGTGGTGCTGCTGAACGTGGCGGGCTGGTGCATGGGGCGCATGGCGGTGCTGGGGCGGCCGGCGATGGGCGGGCTGATTTTCTGCGGGCCGGGCCTGGGCATCGTGCTGACCGGCCTGCTGGCCAGCGCCATGGTGGCCGGGCAATGGCGGGCGGCGTCGGGCTGGGCGCTGTTCGCCGCCCTGGCTGTGGCACTGTGCGCCGTCGTCTGGCCGGTGGTGCGCGGCCCGGCCATTGCGCCCGCGCCGCAGGGCGCCCGGCCCGCGGCGGTGCCGGCCGGCCAGGGCGGCACGGTGGCGGCGCGCGCGCTGCACACGGTGGCCTACGGGCTGTCGGGGCTGGGCTATATCGTCACGGCGACGTTCCTGCCGGTGATTGCGCGCACCGCCCTGCCGGCGGGTTCGGCGCTGCCGGACCTGTTCTGGCCGCTGTTCGGCCTGGGCGTGGCGGCGGGCGCGGCGCTGTCCACGCGCACACCGGCGGCGTGGGACCGGCGCTGGCTGCTGCTGGCCTGCTTTGCCATGCAGGCGGGCGCGATTGGGCTGAGCGTGGCCTGGCCGGGGCCGGCAGGGTTCGCCTGGGGCAGCCTGCTGCTGGGGCTGCCGTTCACCGCCATCACCTTCTACAGCCTGCAAGAGGCGCGGCGCTTGTGGCCTGCGGCGGGGGACAGCTTCACCGGTCTGGTGACGGCGTCGTACGGCCTGGGGCAGATCGCGGGCCCGCCGATGGTGGCGTGGATGCTGCAGCGTGCGGCGACGCCGGGCCAGGGTTTCGTGCATGGGCTGGGCGTGGCGGCGGGCGCACTGGTGCTGGGGGCCCTGCTGTATGCGGCCATGGCGTGGCGCTGGCCGCTGCGGCAGGGTTATCAAAAAGAATAGCTGTCAGCGCTTGTGTATTATTGGTTTCAGATAGTTTTCTATCTGAAAACCAATGGATACAAGCGCAAGCAGCTATGTTTAAAGGAGCGGCCTGCTTCACTCCAGCGGCAGGGTCAGCACGAAGCACGCGCCACTGGCACCGTCGGGGCGGGCCTGGCAGCGCACGGTGCCGTCGTGCCGTTCGGCGATGGAGCGCACCAGCGCCAGGCCCAGGCCCACGCCGCCTGCGCGCTCGCTGGCGCCGGGCAGGCGGTAGAACGGCTCGAAGATGCGCTCGCGCTGGCCGGGCGGCACGCCAGGGCCGTGGTCGCACACGTGCACTTCCACGCGTGCGCCGGCGCGCTGCAGGCGCAGGGTGATGCCGCCCTGGCTGTAGCGGCGCGCGTTCTCCAGCAGGTTGCGCAGCGCGCGGCGCAGCAGCTTGGCCACGCCGCGCACCTCCAGGGCGCCGGCGCTGGCGCCGGTGTCCAGTTCGGCGTCCACGCGCGCGCATTCCTCGGCGGCCAGGCCCACCAGGTCCACCAGTTCCACGGTGCCCATGTCGGCGTCGCGCGCGTCGAGCCGGCTGGCGAGCAATATCTCGTCCACCAGCTGGTCCAGCTCGGCGATATTGCGCAGGATTTCCTCGCGGAACGCGGGCGAGGGCGCGCTGCCCTGCATCAGTTCCAGCCCCATGCGGATGCGCGTGAGCGGGGAGCGCAGCTCGTGCGAGGCGTTGGCCAGCAGCGACTTGTGCGACTTCACCAGCGTCTCGATGCGGGCCGCCGCCGCGTTGAACTGGCGCGCCAGCTCCGCGACCTCATCGTGGCCCTGCTCGGCCACGCGCGCCGACAAATCCCCCTCGCCGAAGCGCTGCACGCTGCGCCGCAGCGTCTCCAGCCGCTGCAGGAGGCGCCGGATGATGGGGAATACGCCCACCGTGACCGCAATGCCCACCAGCCCCAGCATCCACAGGAAGCCGAACGGCGGGCGCAGCCAGAAGGCCGCGTCATGCCCCGGGTTGTGCCCGCCCATGTTGCGCCGCTCGGGCGCGCCGGGCGGCCGCTGGCGGGGCGACATCTGCAGCAGGTACCGGCTCCCGTCCTCGGATTCGATGGCGTACTCCACGGGCCCGCCGGGCTCGAAGGGCCGGCGCACGGCCTGGCCCTGCAGCACGGGCTTGCCGGCGCCGTCGCGCAGAGTGAGCTCCCGCGCGGGCGGCGGCGTGGTGTTTTGCTGCTCGTTGTGCTCCGCCGCGATGCGCCAGGCCAGCCCCACCGCGAAGGCGAACACGGCCATGCCGCCGACCACGGCCAGCCAGATGCGCAGGTACAGGCGCCGGGAAAAAGGGCTCAATAGGGACATTTCAGCCTAAAAACGGCAGTTGGATGCGCCCGCCGGTGCCGTGACCGGGGTGCCAGGCAAGGCTGAGCGCTGCGGCTCCGGCAGGCCTGCACCCTGCAAGGGCGACGACGCGGCGGGCTATTGCCCGCAAGGAGGAGCAACGCCTCTGGCGGCTGCACGGGGGCGCGAAGCGGCTCAGGGGGGCGTTCACGTCAA
>WOZN01000096.1:3551-10200 GCA_011620245.1 Acidovorax sp. | reverse complement strand
GCTCAGGTCACAGTCTTTGTCGTAGAAAACTTTCATGGGTCGCTCCGGTTGAAATGCGTTGTTCGGGTTGAAAAAAACAGGGGATTGTGTCTTACATGGGATTTGAATTCAGCCGGATAGCCAGGCGGGGAGCCGCAGACAGTGCTGTAGCAAGGCAAGGCGCCCCGCCTGGCTATCCGGCTGAATCAAATCCGTCACACGCGCAGGATGCGCTCGCCGCGGCCGATGCCGCTGGCACCGGTGCGCACGGTTTCGAGAATGGCCGTGCGGTCGATGGCCTGCAAAAAGGCGTCGTTCTTGGGCTGGTCGCCGGTGAGCTCGATGGTGTAGCTCTTCTCGGTCACGTCGATGATGCGGCCGCGGAAGATGTCGGCCATGCGTTTCATCTCCTCGCGCTCCTTGCCCACCGCGCGCACCTTCACCATCATGAGCTCGCGCTCGGTGTAGGCGCCTTCGGTGAGGTCCACCACCTTCACGACCTCGATGAGGCGGTTCAGGTGCTTGGTGATCTGCTCGATCACGTCGTCAGAGCCCGTGGTCTGGATGGTCATGCGCGAGAGCGATGCATCCTCGGTGGGCGCCACGGTGAGCGATTCGATGTTGTAGCCACGGGCAGAGAACAGGCCCACGACGCGCGACAGCGCGCCGGGTTCGTTTTCCAGCAGAACGGCGATGATGTGTTTCATGATGAAAAGATTCCTCTTTTTGCGACGGCAGCACGATCCAGAAATGGTCGCTGAAAACTGCCGTTTTTCGCTGCCCTCCCCCGTGCACGGTAATGCGCGGGCTTGGCAGGCAATAGATTCGTCAAAAAATTAATAGCTATCATATTGATAGCTGCTTGCGCTTGATGGACAAGCGCTGGAGGCCGATTTGTCTTAAAGGTCTTCCGACCCCAGCAGCATTTCAGTGATGCCCTTGCCGGCCTGCACCATCGGGAACACGTTCTCGGTGGGGTCGGTGCGGAAGTCCATGAACACCGTGCGGTCCTTGAGCTTGCGGGCTTCGCGCAGGGCGGGCTCCACGTCTTTCGGGTGCTCGATCAGCATGCCCACGTGGCCATAGGCCTCGGCCAGCTTCACGAAGTTGGGCAAAGCATCCATGTAGCTGTGGCTGTAGCGGCCGGAATATTCGATCTCCTGCCACTGGCGCACCATGCCCAGGTAGCGGTTGTTCAGCGAGCAGATCTTGATCGGTGTGTTGTACTGCAGGCAGGTGGACAGCTCCTGGATGTTCATCTGCACCGAGCCTTCGCCGGTGATGCAGAACACTTCGGATTGTGGCTTGGCCAGCTTGATGCCCATGGCATACGGAATGCCCACGCCCATGGTGCCCAGGCCGCCGGAGTTGATCCAGCGGCGCGGCTCGTCAAAGCGGTAGTACTGCGCAGCCCACATCTGGTGCTGGCCCACGTCGGACGTGATGTAGGTGTCCGCGTCCTTCGTCATGTTCCACAGTGTCTCCACCACATACTGCGGCTTGATGACGTCGCCGCTGCCCATGCTGTACTTGAGGCATTCGCGCTTGCGCCAGCCTTCGATGGTGTCCCACCAGGCGGCCAGCGCGCCGGCGTCGGGGCGGGTGCTGCTTTCGCGGATCATCGAGATCAACTCGGTGAGCACATCCTTCACGTCGCCCACAATGGGGATATCGACCTTGACGCGCTTTGAAATGCTCGACGGGTCGATGTCCACATGGATGATCTTGCGTTCATTCTGCGCAAAATGCTTGGGGTTGCCGATCACGCGATCATCAAAACGGGCACCCACGGCCAGCAGCACATCGCAATTTTGCATGGTGTTGTTGGCTTCAAGGGTGCCGTGCATGCCCAGCATGCCCAGGAACTTGCGGTCGGACGCGGGATAAGCACCAAGGCCCATCAACGTGTTCGTGACGGGGTAGCCCAGCATGTCTACCAGCGTACGCAACTCGTTGGTGGCGTTGCCGAGCAGCACGCCACCGCCGGTGTAGATATAGGGGCGCTTGGCCGCCAGCAGCAATTGCAGCGCCTTGCGGATTTGTCCGCCGTGGCCCTTCTTCACCGGGTTGTACGAGCGCATTTCCACGCTCTGCGGATAACCGGTGTAAGGCACTTTCCTGAACGACACGTCCTTCGGAATATCGACCACCACGGGGCCGGGCCGGCCGGTGCGGGCGATGTGGAAGGCCTTTTTCAGCGTCATGGCCAGATCGCGCGGGTCCTTGACGAGGAAGTTGTGCTTCACGATGGGGCGCGTGATGCCCACCGTATCGCATTCCTGGAACGCATCCAGGCCGATGGCCGCCGTGGGCACCTGGCCGGAGATGATCACCATGGGAATGCTGTCCATGTAGGCCGTGGCAATGCCCGTGACGGCGTTGGTCAGCCCCGGGCCCGATGTGACAAGCGCCACACCCACCTCGCCGGTAGCACGGGCATAACCATCGGCGGCGTGCACTGCAGCCTGCTCATGGCGCACCAGCACATGCTGAATGGTGTCTTGCTTGTAGAGCGCGTCGTAGATGTACAGAACTGCACCGCCGGGGTAGCCCCAGATGTACTGTACGTTTTCAGCCTGCAGCGACTTCACGAGGATTTCAGAACCCATGAGGTCCTGCGAACCGGAAGCGGGAGGGTGGCCGTGGGAGGCAGCGGTTGCCGATGTGAGTTCGGCCTTGGAGATTTCCATGATCAACCTTTGTGAATTTCTCTGACGAAAAACCTTGGGTGCTCCTTGCATGGACTCTTGTGAAGCCAGCTCGGAACTTGAGGCCAAGGACATGGGCGGGATGATTGCCGCCGGACCGTGACCCGTTTGCCTTTTGAATTGCAAACGAAATTATCGCACTGCAACACGCACAAAACCAGCCATTTCCGGAAAATTCAGCACTCAATGCGATAATTGCCGGATTGCAAGTGCTGCGCCATGCCTTCTCCGATGGCAGCATCGACCCTCCCGGGCTGACTCCTCTTGGCAACCGAACAAGAACTCTCCGATTTCCTCAAAAGTGTAGAAAAGCGCGCATTCAAGCGCTCGGTCTATCACGTCCGCAACGAGGAAGCGGCCCTGGACATCGTTCAGGACAGCATGCTCAAGCTGGCCGAGCACTATGGAGACAAGCCCGCAGGCGAACTGCCTATGCTGTTTCAGCGCATTCTGTCAAACTGCACGCTGGACTGGTTTCGCCGCCAAAAGACCCGCAATGCACTGTTTTCAAGCATGAGTGACTTTGACGGACCGGGCGACGAAGGCGCGGAATTTGATCTGCTCGAAGCCTATGCAGGCCCCGACAACGGGGAGCGGGCCGAAAGCGCGGAAGATCTGGCCCGGCGTGCACAGATATTCAAAGGCATCGAAGAAGAAATCGAGGAGTTGCCGGCACGTCAACGGGAAGCGTTTCTCATGCGTTACTGGGAGGAAATGGATGTGGCAGAAACAGCAGCCGCCATGGGTTGCTCCGAAGGCAGCGTCAAAACGCACTGTTTTCGTGCAGTACAGGCCCTCAGCAAGGCACTGAAGGCAAAAGGAATCGAACCATGAACACCGCAGACAATCTCCCCAGCGAAATGGCGGCAGACCGTTTCGCGCGCCGCGTTACTGCGCGGCTGACCAGTGGCACGGACGACCTGCCCTACGATATTTCCGAGCGGCTGCGCGCAGCCCGCATGCAGGCCTTGGCCAAGCGCAAAGTCGTCGTACCGGTGCGTCGCGCCGCGCCCGCTGCCATGCACGTGGGCAACACTGCAGTGCTCGGTGGTGGCAACGAGCGGGGTGGCTGGTGGAGCGCACTGGTTTCGGCTGTCCCCGTGATGGCCTTGCTGGTAGGCTTGGTGGTCATCAACACAGCCCAGGACGAACAAGGCAACAATGAGATCGCGGAAGTCGACGCTGCACTGCTGACCGACGAACTGCCCCCAGCGGCTTATTCCGACCCAGGTTTTGTACAGTTCCTCAAAACCACCCATACGAGCAACTGATACGAGCAACTGATTACCTGCGCTTTTACTGCATGCACACAAGTCCACCCGACGCCCGCCCCACCATGCCAGCCTTTGTGCTGGCTTTGGTGCTTTTAGGTGCGTTCGCAGCAGGCGGCATGGCGGTGCTCAACCAGGTACGCATGGCGCCAGGCACCGTGCTTCCAGCCGCCGCGCTGGCACCCAAGTCCAGCGGCAAAGGGGCATCTGGCAAGGCGGCAGATCCCTCCACGCCGGCCCCTGCCGGCCCGGGCTGGGAAGTCCTGAACACGCAGCAGAAACTGGCGCTTTACCCGCTGGCGGAACGATGGGCGCTGCTCAGCGAGGTGCAGAAAAAACGCTGGCTCGCCCTGGCCCAGACATTTCCGACGCTGCCAGAAAAGGAACAGGAAAAACTGCACAACCGCATGACAGAATGGGCCAGCCTGAGCGCACAACAGCGCAACCAGGCACGGCTTAACTACGCCGATTCCAATCGCCTGGCCCGCGACAATAAACTCGCCCAATGGCAGGCCTACCAGGCGCTGAGCGATGAAGAAAAGCGCAAGCTGGCTGCGCGCGCGGCCCCCAAACCACAAGGTGCGGCCACCGCGCTCAAACCGGAGCCCTCCCGCAAGCTCGTACAGATTCCGGCGGCCTCGGAGGTTAACTCCAACCGCCCCAATCAGCCCAAAATTCCGCCAGCACAATACCTGTCGCCACGCGTTGCGACGCCGGCGCTGCCTGCCCCTGGCCCTGCGGCTGGTGCGGGCGAGCATGGTGCAACCATTCCATCCTCTGCCCCCGTAGTGGAAACCACCCCCGTCACCGTGCCTATGGCTGTGCCGACCACGCTGCCGCCATTGTCGGCCACGCCAGCGGCGGGCGACCATGCGCCGCCCCCTGCGGCGCCCGACGCGCCCCTCCTGACTCCCCAGTAATTCGCATGTCCGCCCTGCCCTCGCCTGAAGCGCTGCCGTCCGCTGCCTCCGCCCCCTCGAACCTCCAGGCGCCCCGCCTGGTCCGCCGCATGGCATGCTGGATGTACGAAGGCATCCTGATGTTCGGCGTGGTCTTCATCGCCGGCTACCTGTTCGGAACCCTGAGCCAGACCCGCAATGCCATGGACAACCGCCACGCCCTGCAGGCGTTCCTGTTCGTGGTGTTTGGCATCTACTTCACCTGGTTCTGGGCCAAGGGCCAGACCCTGGCCATGAAAACCTGGAACATTCGCGTGGTGGACCGTACCGGCCGTCCGCTCACACAGGCGCGCGCGCTGCTGCGCTACGTTCTGTCCTGGCTGTGGTTTCTGCCGCCATTGGCCGCCGTGGCGCCCTTTTCGCTGCCGGGCGGCGAGTCCATGGTGATCATGCTGGGCTGGATCGCCGTGTGGGCGCTGCTGAGCCGCTTTCACCCGCAGCAACAGTTCTGGCACGACGCGCTGGCGGGCACCCGCCTGGTGCACCATGAACCCACCAAAAAATAAGCCTTTGCCGGACATGTCCTTGCCAGATATATCTGCGCCCGACAATTGCCGCATGCAATCACTCGACCCATCGCACCACGCGCCCCCCAACCCGCACAAGGCACGGTCCGGGCTGGACCGTATCTGGCATGCCGCCGGCTACTCGCTCGAAGGCTTGCGTGCGGGCTGGAACGAGAAGGCGTTTCGCCAGGAAGCCGTTGCGGCCGTGGTCCTGGTTCCGCTGTCGTTCTGGCTCGGCAGCAGCTGGATGGAAATGGCGCTGCTGGCAGGTTCTGTGGTGATCGTGATGATCGTCGAACTGCTCAACACCGGCATCGAGACCGCCATCGACCGCATCAGCCCCGAATGGCACGACCTTTCCAAGCGTGCCAAGGACATGGGCAGCGCGGCAGTGCTGCTGTCGCTGCTGCTTTGCATAGGCATCTGGTCTGCCGCTCTTTTTCAGAGGTTTTTTCATGGCTGAGCCGGTTTTTTCGATCTGTGTGTACTGTGGCTCCCGCACTGGCGAGAGCGCTGCGTTTGCCCAGGCGGCCACCACCGTGGGCCAGTGGATCGGATCGCATGGCGGTCAGCTCGTCTATGGCGGCGGGCGCAGCGGCCTCATGGGCACGGTGGCTGAGGCCACACGGCTGGCCGGCGGCCGTGTGGTGGGCGTGATACCGCAGACGCTGGTGGACAAGGAACAGGCCAACCACCAGTGCGACGAGTTGCACATCGTGCAGACCATGCATGAGCGCAAGGCCATGATGGCCGAGCGCAGCAATGCCTTTGTGGCCCTGCCCGGCGGCATTGGCACCTTTGAGGAACTGTTTGAAGTTTGGACCTGGCGCCAGCTGGGCTACCACGACAAGCCGCTGGGACTGCTCAATGTGGCTGGCTACTACGACGGCCTGCTGGCCTTTTTGCAGACCAGCGTGGCCAGCGGCTTCATGGGCGAGTGGCAAATGAACCTGCTGCACACCGCAACCGACAGCGATGCGCTGCTGCGCGCCCTGGTGCAGTCGGCCGGCCACAGCCAGGAGCAGGTGCCGCTGCGCTCCGTCATCTGAGGTTCAGCCGGGCGGCTGGATCACACCGGCCCGGTCTGCGCCCTGCAGAGAGGGCCCAGGAAACCGTTCAGACCGCTGCTTCGTCCAACTCGCCTGTGCGGATGCGCACCACGCGCTCCACAGCGGTCACGAAAATCTTGCCGTCGCCAATCTTGCCCGTGCGCGCCACGTTGACGA
>WOZN01000096.1:0-3451 GCA_011620245.1 Acidovorax sp. | reverse complement strand
GCGGTCACGAAAATCTTGCCGTCGCCAATCTTGCCCGTGCGCGCCACGTTGACGATGGCATCCACGCAGCGCTCCAGGTCTTCGGACTTGACCACCACCTCAACCTTCACCTTGGGCAGGAAATCGACCACGTACTCCGCGCCCCGGTACAACTCGGTGTGGCCCTTCTGGCGCCCAAAGCCCTTCACTTCGGTCACGGTGAGACCCGTCACGCCACATTCGGCCAAGGCCTCGCGAACTTCTTCGAGTTTGAAAGGCTTGATGACGGCAGTGATCATTTTCATGGTGGAGTCTCCTGGAGAATATAAAAAAACGGACTTGGCCTGGCGGATGCCCGTCAGGCCCTGAATTTGCTGGTGATAGGGTAGCGCCAGTCCTTGCCGAAGCTGCGGCGCGTCACGCGCACGCCCACAGGTGCCTGGCGGCGCTTGTATTCGTTGAGCTTGATGAGCCGGGTGACGCGCTCGACATCGGCGCGCTCAAACCCGGCGGCAATGATGGACTCTATCGGCTCGTCATTTTCCATGTAACGCGCCACGATCGCATCGAGCACCTCATAAGCCGGCAAACTGTCCTGGTCTTTCTGGTCCGGGCGCAACTCGGCGCTGGGCGGGCGCGTGATGATGCGCTCGGGGATGGGGTTTGCCCCCGTGCCATAGGGGTCGTGGGCGTTGCGCCAGCGCGCCAGGGCAAACACCCGGGTCTTGGCCACGTCCTTGATGGGCGCAAAGCCGCCCGCCATGTCGCCGTACAGCGTGCAGTAACCCGTGGCCATCTCGCTCTTGTTGCCGGTGGTCAGCACGATGGATCCGAACTTGTTCGACAGCGCCATCAGCAGGGTGCCGCGGATGCGGGCCTGCAGGTTCTCTTCGGTCGTGTCCTCGGGCAGGCCGGCAAATTGGCTTGCCAGCGCGGACTTGAAGGCCTCGAACTGGGGTGCAATCGCGATTTCGTCATGGCGCACGCCCATGCGCTCGGCCATGTCGCGCGCGTCGATCCAGCTGATGTCCGCGGTGTAGGGCGAGGGCATCATCACGGTGCGCACCTTGTCAGCGCCCAGGGCATCCACCGCAATGGCCAGCACCAGCGCCGAATCGATGCCGCCCGACAAGCCCAGCAACGCACCCGGAAAACCGTTCTTGCCTACGTAGTCGCGCACACCCAGCACCAGCGCATCCCACAGATCGGCATCCAGGCTGGAATTGGGCACCACATCTGCTTCAATTTTGATAGCTGCTTGCGCTTTCTGGACATGCGCAAACACCAGTTTTTCCTTAAAACCAGGGGCGCGCCCCACCACGGAGCCATCGGCCGCCAGGGCAAAGGAGCGGCCTTCAAAAACCACCTCATCCTGCCCGCCCACCAGGTGGGCATAGACCAGCGGCAGGCCGGTCTCGGCCACGCGCTCGCGCATGGTCTGCTCGCGCTCGGCGCTCTTGCCCAGATGGAAAGGCGACGCATTGATCACCGCCAGCAGTTGCGCTGCGGCCTGGGCCGCGGCACGCGCAGGCCCTGGGAACCACGCGTCTTCGCAGATCAGCACGCCCACCCGCACGCCCTCCACCTCGAAAACACAGGGCGACTGGCCCGCAACGAAATAGCGGCGCTCATCGAACACCTGGTAGTTGGGCAGTTCGCGCTTGGCATAGGTCTGCTCGATCTGGCCATGGCGCAGCACGCTGGCCGCATTCAGGCAGGGGCTGAACGCCGGGTCGCCCGGCGCCTGCTTTTGCGGATGGCCCAGCACGATCACGAGGCCATTCAACCCCGCAGTCTCACGGGCCACGGTTTTCACGGCATCATCACAGGCTGCAAGAAACGCAGGACGCAAGAACAGGTCTTCCGCCGCGTAGCCACAGATGGCCAGTTCGGGCGTCAGCAACAGGCGCGCGCCCTGCGCATGGGCTTCGCGCGCGGCAGCGATGATTTTTTGCGCATTGCCGGGCATGTCGCCCACGACAAAATTGAGCTGAGCGGTGCAAATGGAGAGCGTCATGGAACTGGAATCGGCCCCTGCGGCCAGGTTGAACACCGCCACAGCCGCTGCGCGGGGCACCGCGCGAAGCGGCGGAACGCGCAGACAGCATGGCTGAAAGCGCCATTATCGCGCGCATACTGGCATCGCCGCTGGAGGTGGACGCCAGCGCCTGGAACGCCCTGCTGGCGCAGCAATCGCACCCCACGCCCTTCATGCGCCACGAATACCTGGCTGCCCTGCACGAGAGCCAGAGCGCCGTCCCTCGCACGGGCTGGACGCCCCGCTTCATGACGCTGTGGGAAGGCGACATGCTGGTGGCCGCCTGCCCGCTGTACATCAAGAGCCATTCCTACGGCGAATACGTGTTCGACTGGGCCTGGGCCAGTGCCTATGAGCAGCACGGCCTGCCCTATTACCCCAAGGCCGTGGTGGCGGTGCCCTTCACTCCCGTGCCCGGCGCCCGGCTGCTGGCGCGCGACGACACCACGCGCCAATGGCTGGTGCAGGCGCTGCGACAGTGGTGCGAAGACGAAGGCCTGTCGTCATTGCATGTGCTGTTCGCCAGCGACGCCGATGTGCTGACCGGTGCCCGGCAAGGACTGATGCTGCGCCATACGGTGCAGTTTCACTGGGAGAATGCGTCTTATCAGGATTTCGACGATTTTCTGGCCCGCCTCACCCAGGAAAAGCGCAAAAAGATACGCCAGGAACGCCGGCGCGTGGCCGAGGCCGGCGTCACCTTCCGCTGGGCGCTGGGGGCCGACATCACACCATCCGACTGGGACTTTTTTTACCGCTGCTACGAGCGCACCTATCTGGAGCATGGCAACCCGCCTTACCTCACGCGTGCCTTCTTCCAGCAGATGGCCGAGCGCATGCCGGAGCACTGGCTGCTGTTCATCGCCGAGCGCGAGGGCCGGCCAATTGCCAGCAGTTTGATAGCTATAGACGCTGCGCCATTCAGCGCCAGCGACCCAAATCGCTCCCAAAAGCCACCCCGCACCGCTTACGGCCGCTACTGGGGCGCGCTGGAACCTGTGGACTGCCTGCATTTCGAAGCCTGCTACTACCAGCCGCTGGCCTGGTGCATCGCGCATGGAGTGCAGCGTTTTGAAGGGGGGGCGCAAGGCGAACACAAGATGGCCCGCGCCCTGCTGCCCGTGCAGGCCACCAGCCTGCACTGGCTGGCACACCCGGCGTTCGCCGATGCGGTGGAGCGCTTTCTCGCCCGCGAGGGCGCCGGTGTGCAGGAGTATCTGGACCACCTGCAGGCACGCAGCCCGTTTCGGACTGCTTAGATTAGAACCTGTTCACGTTCTGAGCGCCCTTCAGCCCAACCCGGCGCCCACGGCAACGCCGTGGTGGCGGCGTGAACGATTACTGCGCGACCTGGGCCACCAGGCCCATTTCAGCGCTGCTCAGCAAGGATTCGATGTCCATCATGATGAGCATGCGGTCGCCCAGCGTGGCGAT
>WOZN01000172.1 GCA_011620245.1 Acidovorax sp. | reverse complement strand
TACTGGAAAACGAGCGGAAGTACGCTCAGGGTGGAATTACTCCAGCCAAGAGCGTTCCTGCAAATGTGCGCAAGACTCTCGATGACAACCAGATGCTTATGTTGAGCATGGGCTTTCGTGGAACTCCGGGCATTGTTGTTCGTGGTCCCGATGGCGTGCTCAAAAAATACAACGGCATGCCTCAAGGGCCCCAATTGGCTGAAGTGCTGGGACCACGTTGAAATTTCCTCTCTCGTGCGCGGACGTGATGTGCGCATCGCGCACCGCCTACGCCCAGCTTCAGCTGTTCAGGGCGGCTGCGTAACATCAGTGGCACAGTAAGACCAGGGTTATCGGAAGAGAAAGGACTCAGATGTTCGCGTCAGCGAAGCTCGCCACAGTGGTGAATAGGGTGAAGCCCGAAAGGCCGTGGCAGTGAGGAATCAATTCCGCCGAACTGGGACGAGGCGAGCCTGGGCGTCGGGTCGGGTAACTGCAAGCTACAAGTCGGACCGACCTCAACCATGGCAACCGCCCGGTGCGGACCCGCATGCCGGGTGGCGTGGGAGGGGCGCGGTCATTGTGGCCGCCCCCTATCCCGATGCACCTGCTCAATGCGCAACGGCGGGAGCGGGATGTTGTGCTCAGCGCCGAACCTGCAGCGCCCCCGGGTTTACGATATTCGTGGGCGTGCCCTTGATGTAGTTCACTACGTTATCGAAGGCCGCACCGAAATACAGCTCATAGCTGTCCTGCTCGACATAACCAATGTGGGGCGTGCAGATGCAGTTTTCCAGGCGCAGCAAGGCGTGGCCTTGCAGGATGGGTTCGCTCTCAAATACATCCACAGCGGCCAGACCAGGGCGTCCGCGGTTCAGGGCCGCAATCAGGGCATCGGGCTCGATCAATTCAGCGCGCGAGGTATTGACCAGCAGCGCAGTGGGCTTCATGCACGAAAGGTCTTCCAGTGAAATGATGCCCCGGGTCTCTTCATTGAGCCGCAGGTGAAGAGACAGCACATCGCATTGCGAGAAAAACTCTTCCCGGTTGGTGGCAGCCTGGTATCCGTCGGTCAGGGCCTGGGCGCGGGAGGCCTCCCGACCCCATACGCGCACGTTCATGCCAAATGCGCGGCCGTAACCCGCCACCAGTTGACCGATACGGCCATAGCCCCATATGCCCAGTGTTTTTCCTCGCAACACACTGCCGAGACAGAAGTTTGGCGGCATGGAAGCCGCCTTGAGGCCGGACTGCTGCCAGGCGCCGTGCTTGAGATTGGCAATGTATTGCGGCAATCGCCGCATGGCTGCCATTACCAGGGCCCAGGTCAGTTCGGCAGGCGCGACGGGTGAACTGACCCCCTCCGCCACGGCAATGCCGCGTTCGGTGCAGGCTGTCACATCGATATGGCTACCGATCCTGCCGGTTTGGGCAATCAGCTTCAGCCGAGGCAGCTTCTCGACCAACTGGCGCGTGATCTGGGTGCGTTCACGCACCAGCACGATGATGTCTGCATCCTTCAGGCGCACGGCCAGTTGTCCCTGACCTTTCACCGTGTTGGTATAGACCTTCGCAGCATAGGGATCGAGCCGGCTTGCACAATGGAGTTTGCGCACCGCGTCCTGATAGTCATCCAGAATCACAATATTCATCCCGCCATTGTGCCTTGACGAGAACTGGTCGGCGGCTGCGCCGGCCCCATGGACTTGATCAGAATGCAACGCTGTGTGGCGCCTGTGGCAACAGCGCTAGTTCCGCAGCCATCAGTGGCGCCATGTCTCACATGCTGTCATGCGCTCAAGCTCTGCGCAGACATCCGCCATACGGCCCGCGATGACGATGCGCCCAACCTCCGAGCGGGATGCCGGATGCAGAACGCGCACCGGGCGTCGGGTGCTGTGGCGGCTGACAGCGCCCAGCCCGGGGGGGCCACAAGGCGCAGTTTGCAAGCGAATATCGGTGTGGCCGCGCATGCCGGCAGACACCGAAACTGCGGTCCCGGCGGTACGGGGCGGCTGCTGGAACGGTAGCCTTGGTTCCGTGGCGATGCCGGTCACCGCGCAGGGAGAAGGACCTTCGGGGCAGACGCTGGAGTTGCGGGTAGTCGGCATAGCACGCTGCGAATGGCGCCGATGCCTGGGTTGAAACCAGCGCGCGAGCGCGTGAAGTGGTTGAGAAAGGGCAGAGAGTGCGAACAAGGCAAGTCCCATGTGAAAACTCCGTGTATCAGGGGTTGAGCACAGGCAGGATTGCAAGGTGGTGCGCACACTCAGGGCTGAAAAACCGCAATGGGTTTGCCAAACGCCCGCCACCTGAGGTGCGCAACAGATGGCGGCGATTACATGAGCATGGTGTTGCGGATCAAGCCCACAGCCAGGCCTTCGATTTCGAAGGGCTCGCCCGGTTGCACAACAATGACGGGGTAATCAGGGTTTTCGGGAAGCAGTTCGATGGTGCCGGCCGTGCGGCGCAGGCGTTTGACGGTGACATCATCACCCAGCCTCGCCACTATGATCTGGCCGTTGCGTGCTTCCCGTGTGGACTGCACCGCGAGCAGATCGCCGTCCATGATGCCGGCGTCGCGCATGGACATGCCGCGCACCTTGAGCAGGTAGTCGGGCTTGTGTTGAAACAGGCTGTTTTCCACGCTGTAGGTCTGGTCCACATGTTCCTGCGCAAGAATGGGCGAGCCAGCAGCCACACGACCAATCAGGGGCAGGACCAGTTGCGACAACCCCGGCATGGGCAGGCTGAACTGGGTGCCGCGCGCTGCATTGATGGAGCGCACGGTGTCGCCGCGCAGGCGGATGCCGCGGGATGTGCCGCTGACCAGTTCGATCACGCCCTTGCGCGCAAGGGCTTGCAGGTGTTCTTCTGCCGCGTTGGCTGATTTGAAGCCCAGTTCGGCGGCGATTTCTGCCCTTGTGGGTGGCGCACCCGTGCGAGAAATGGCTACCTGGATCAGGTCCAGGATTTGTTGCTGGCGGGCAGTGAGCTTGGGGTGGTCGAGCATGGCGTCTCCAGTGCATGCCACAGCAGTGGCGAATAACTGTTTTTCTTGATTAGCAACATATCTGAGATAAAACCCGTTCGCCCTGAGCCTGTCGAAGGGCCGCACCCAAGCAGTGCCCCGGCTTCGACAGGCTCAGCCCGAACGGATGGGATGAGATATCTGAGACAAGTGGCAATCAAGCTGTTTTTTAATCCAGTAACTGTATTTTTCACCAGTTTTTTAAAGGATGCAAGTGAGCGGGCAAAAAATTGTGGTTTTGGGGACGGGCGGAACCATCGCCGGCAAAGCGGCCACTGCGGGAGACAACATTGGCTACGCCGCCGCGCAGGTAGGTGTCGAGCAGTTGTTGCATGCCGTACCTGGCCTGAAGGCAGCAGCGGGCGGTGACCTGTTGGCCGAGCAGATCGCGCAGCTGGACAGCAAGGACATGGAGTTCAGCGTGTGGAGCGCACTTGCAAAGCGTTGTGCCAGCGCGCTCGCCGATCCTGGGGTGCGCGGCCTTGTCATCACCCACGGCACCGACACGCTGGAAGAGACCGCATGGTTCTTGCGCTCCGTGCTGGATGCCCGTAAACCGGTGGTGCTGACCTGCGCGATGCGCCCAGCAACGGCATTGACGCCCGATGGTCCGCAGAATCTGCTGGATGCCGTCGCCGTGGCGACGACCGTGGGCGCCCAGGGTGTTGTGGTGGTGGCGGCCGGCGTGGTGCATGGTGCGCAGCGCGTACAGAAAGTGCACCCCTACCGCGTGGATGCGTTCAACTCTGGCGATGCCGGACCGTTGGGCTGGGTGGAGGAGGGGGCGGTGCGTTTGGCACAGAATTGGCCTTCGGCGCTTTCGGGGCAAGCGCAACCTGCTATTGAAAAAATAGTGAATTGCGCGCGATGGCCGCGCGTCGAGATCGTCATGAGCTATGCCGGTGCCACCGGTGCCCTGGTGAACTCGCTGGTGCGCGATGGCGTGCAGGGCATCGTGGTGGCCGCCACGGGCAATGGCGCGATTCACCATGCCCTCGAATCGGCATTGCTGCGTGCGCAGGCGGCTGGTGTGAAGGTGGTGCGTTCCACGCGCTGCCCGCAAGGGCAGGTGTTGCCCAAGCCCGGTGATGCATTACCGGATTCCCGGGGCTTGTCTCCGGTGAAGGCACGTATCTCGCTGATGCTGGAGCTGCTGCCTTGATCGAACTGTGGCCCTGTGGTTGGGCGGCCACGGGCCGTGGCTGGCCCATGCCGCCAGGCTCAACTGGACAAGGCCTGCAATGCGCGTGCCGTGATCTCTTCGACGCTGCCCATGCCGCTGATGGCGCGGTATTTGGGGGCTGCGTCGGGCTCGGTCTTGGCCCAGTTGCTGTAGTAATCCACCAGGGGACGTGTCTGGTCGCTGTATACCTGCAGGCGCTTCTTGACGGTTTCTTCCTTGTCGTCTTCGCGCTGGACCAGGTCTTCGCCCGTCACATCGTCCTTGCCCGCCACCTTGGGCGGATTGAACTTCACGTGGTAGGTGCGGCCGCTGGCTGGATGCCAGCGGCGGCCGCTCATGCGTTCGATGATGGCGTCGAAGGGCACATCGATTTCCAGCACATAGTCGAGCTTGACGCCGGCTGCCTTCATGGCATCGGCCTGGGGGATGGTGCGGGGGAAGCCGTCAAACAGGAAGCCGTTGGCACAGTCGGGCTGAGCGATGCGTTCCTTGACGAGCCCGATGATGATGTCATCGCTGACCAGGGCCCCCGAATCCATCACGGCCTTGGCCTGCAGGCCCAGCGGCGTGCCGGCCTTGACGGCAGCGCGCAGCATGTCGCCGGTGGAGATTTGCGGGATGCCGTATTTCTGGCAGATGAACGTGGCTTGCGTGCCCTTTCCGGCACCGGGGGCGCCCAACAGAATCAGTCTCATGGAAATCCTCGAAGGTTAGAAATCGGCTGGCATTGCTGGCAGCGGGCGCAGCCAAGCACCCGAGACGCTGTGCTCTCTTTGCGGTCAAGGATAGCATGCGAGTACCTTGCCCCGGCTTACGGCGGCGCCTGCCAAATCAGGCGGCGGCGCGCCTGGTTTCAGGCCAGCAGCGCCCGCACCTGGTTCAGGTCTGCCGCGGTGTCCACGCCCGGGCCGGGGGCCTGCGCGGCAATGTGCACGGCGATGCGGTGGCCATGCCAAAGTGCCCGCAATTGCTCCAGCGCCTCCACCGCCTCGGTGGGGGCCTGGGTCAGACCAGGAAACTGCCGCAGAAAACCCGCGCGGTAGCTGTAGATGCCGATATGGCGCAGCGGCGCAAATCCGTGCAAGGCAGCTACGCCTGGTGCGGCCTGCGTCGCGGTACCTTGCCACCAGGCCTGGCCTGCATGGTCGCGGGCGTGCGGAATCGGTGCGCGGCTGAAATATTGGGCCAGGCACCGGGCGTCCAGCACCACCTTGACGACGTTGGGGTTTTCGTAGTCGGCCAGTGTGTGGATGGCATGGGCTGCCGTGCCCATGCTGGCTTCGGGGCGCGCGGGCAGCAGGGCCGCCACGGCGTCGATGAGCGCGGGGTCCATCAGGGGTTCGTCGCCCTGCACGTTGACCACCACGGCGTCGCCGTCCAGACCCAGTTGCATGCAGGCTTCTGCCAGCCGGTCGCTGCCGCTGGCGTGGTCGGTGCGCGTGAGCAGCGCTTGCACCCCGTGGGCCTGGCAGGCCTGCAGGATGCGTGGATCGTCGGCGGCAACCACCACGCGGGCCGCAGCGCTTTGCGCTGCGCGGCGGGCCACATGCACCACCATGGGCAGGCCGGCGATGTCGGCCAGGGGCTTGTCGGGCAGGCGGCTCGATGCCATGCGTGCCGGAATCAGCACCGTGAAGCCCGTTGCCGTGGCTGGGCTCACCCCTCCAGCTCCTCGTCGCTCAGGGTGCGCGCCTCGTTTTCCAGCAGCACGGGAATGCCGTCGCGCACGGGGTAGGCCAGACGGGCGCTGCGCGACACCAGTTCCTGGCGTTCGCGGTCATAGGTCAGCGGGCCCTTGGTGACGGGGCAGACCAGCAATTCAAGCAGTTTGGGATCCATGGCGGCGTTTTCCGGAAATCAGGCACAGGGGGATGATAGCGGCGCGTCCCGCCAGGCCGAGAGCCGGGCATCCAGTGCCGTCAGGAAGGCGGGATCGACCTCCAGCTCCAGCGGCACGGCCAGTGCATCGGGGTGCAGCGGCCAGAGTTTTACGGCGTCTTTTTCGGTACAAATCAGGGTCATACACTTATCAGTAAAGCGCTTCCAGCTATTGAAATCATAGTGGTCTGGAAGCGCCTCGGCACTTGCCAGCTGCAGGCCTTGCGCCCGCAGCATGGCGAAGAATTCTTCGGGCCGGGCGATTGCCGCCACGGCATGCACCGGGCCGCCACGCAGGGATGCCAGCGGCACCTGCCGGCCATCCGCGCGCATTGCATGGGGCGCCAGCCGGCGCTGCAGCGCAAAACTCGGGGCGGGCCCGGCGGGGGCCTGGCCGGCATGCAGCACCCAGTCCACATGGCGCGGCCAGGGTTCGCGCAGGGGGCCTGCGGGCAGCAGAAAGCCGTTGCCCACACCGTCGCTGTTGAAGACGCAGATTTCCAGGTCACGCGCCAGCGCCAGGTGCTGCAGGCCATCGTCGCACACCAGGATATCGGTGCCGGGGTGCGCGGCCAGCAGCGCGCGCGCCGCGGTGATGCGCCGGGGTGCCACAAAAACGGGCGCATGGGTGGCGCGGGCGATCAGGGCGGGTTCGTCCCCCGCTTCCCGGGCCGGGCTGTCGGGCTGCACCGCGCGGCAGTCGTGGGTGCTGCGGCCATAGCCGCGCGAGATGACGCCCGGCTGCCAGCCCTGCGCCTGCAAATGCCGCACCAGGGCTATCACCACGGGGGTCTTGCCCGCGCCGCCGGCAATCACATTGCCCACCACGATGACGGGCGGGCCGGGGTGTTCGCTGCGCAGCACGCGCAGCCGGTACAGCCAGCGCCGCAATGCCACCAGCGCACCGTAGGCCAGCGACAGTGGCCACAAGGCCCAGGCCGCAGGCCCGCGGGAGCGCCAGATGCGGGCCAAGCCGGTGGGCTGCTGGCTACCCATGGCCGGGGCAGCGGCGGCAGAAGGCGAGGGCGGCTGCGGCCCGGCGGAAGCCATAGCGTCGAACACTACACTAGCGGCCGTTGCCTGCGCGGGCCGATGCCGAGGACTGCGTGGCAAACGTGATCTGGCTGAGGCCCACGCGCCGTGCGGCCTCCATCACGGTAACGACTGACTGGTGCGGCGCAGTGGCATCTGCGCTGATGATGACCACGCTGCCCTGGCCCGCGCTGGCCGCCTGGCCCAGCGCACGGGCCACGGCGTCCACGCTCTTGCCGTCCACGGCGGTCTTGTTGACGGCATAGCGGCCATCGGCCGCCACGGCCACGATCACTTCCTTGGGATGGTCGCGTTGCTGCTCGGCGTCGGCCACGGGCAATGTCAGCTGCAGTTCGGTGAACTTGCTGTAGGTGGTGGTCAGCATCATGAAGATGAGGATCACCAGCAGCACATCGATGAACGGGATCAGGTTGATCTCGGGCTCTTCCTTCTGGCGGGGGCGGAAATTCATCGGCAGGTTCTTTCAGGCGAAGGGCTGGGCGGCACCGTGGTTACTTGCGCAGCCGCAGGATATGGCGCACGAACTGCTCGGAGGCCAGCTCCAGCGTGAGCAGATAGGCGTCCACGCGGCTGCGGAAATAGCGCCAGAAGATCAGCGCCGGAATCGCCACGATCAGGCCGAACGCCGTGTTGTACAGCGCAATCGAGATGCCGTGCGCCAGTTGCGCCGGGTTGCTGGCGCCCATGGCCTGGCTGGCGCTGCCGGTGCCTGCCTGCGAGCCAAAGATCTCGATCATGCCGATCACGGTGCCCAGCAGGCCCAGCAGCGGCGCCGCAGAGGCTATTGTTGCCAGGGCATTGAGGTATTTTTCGAGCCGGTGCGCCACGGTGCGGCCCGCGCCTTCCATGGTGGCACGCAAATCCGCCTCGGTGCACTGGGGGTTGTTGTTGAAGGCGCGCAGGCCGCTGGCCAGCACTTCGCCCAGCGCCGAGTTTTGTGCCAGCTGGTTCACCACGTCGGGCGTGGGAACGGCCTTGGCCGAGACGGTGATGGCTTCATCCAGCAACTTCGGGGGGGCAACGCGCGCTGTTTTCAGGGCCACGAAGCGCTCAAAAATCAGCGCCAGCGCCAGGACGGAGCAGGCGATCAGTGGCCAGATGGGCCAGCCTGCGGCTTGTATGATGGACAGCAATTCTCTCTCCGCACGGGTGAAGGCAATGGCGGATTATGGCCCAGCTTGTCAGGCGCACACCGACACAAACGGTTACGCGAATTGGCACGCCGAACGCCTTTTTCTCACCCACAAAATCTGTGGATAACTTTGTGGGCAACTGGGCTCAAAAGGCTCGCGAAGCGGCACCACACCGTGGGTTCAACAGATTGATGAAAAATTGATCAGTGAAAAATCTTTATAAATCAACAGGTTGCACGAGTTTTCGTGTTTTCTGGCAGGTTTTGTCCATAGGCGCCGAAATGTCTGCCGCTCGCTCCGCGCTGTGGAGTAGTCACCGGGGACATGGCCTGCAAACGCTGGTCCGGTCTCATGCCTGAGCAGTCAACCCTTGTAGCGACGCCACGTATCTGGGAAGTTGGCGCGCTGTGCCGCGCCATTGCTGATGCGCTGGAGGCCCGATTCAACCCGGTGGCGGTGCGCGGCGAGATCACGGGCTTTTCGCGCGCATCCAGCGGGCATTGCTACTTCTCGGTGAAAGATGCGAGCGGCCAGTTGCGTTGCGCCATGTTCCGCCGCGCGGCCAGCCTGCTTGACTTTTCGCCGCGCGATGGCGAACTGGTGGAGCTGCGCGGGCGCATCGGCGTGTACGAGGCCCGAGGTGACCTGCAATTCATCGTCGAGAGCATGCAGCGCGCGGGGCAGGGCGCGCTGTTCGAGCAATTCTTGCGGCTGAAGGCGCAACTGGAAGGCGAGGGCCTTTTTGATGCAGCGCGCAAGCGCCCCCTGCCACTGCTGCCACGGGGCATCGGCCTGGTCACATCGCCGGGCGCGGCGGCGTTGCACGATGTGGTGACGGCCTTGCGCCGCCGGGTGCCGCATATCCCGGTGGTGCTGGTGCCGGCGCAGGTGCAGGGGGTTGCCGCACCACAGGCACTCGTCTCGGCGCTATCAAAACTGTATCTGCTGGCGCAGGCTGGACAAGCGCCAGGGGCTGATTCGGCTCAGAATCCTGCAATCGATGTGATCCTGCTGGTGCGCGGCGGCGGGTCGATGGAAGACCTCTGGGCCTTCAACGATGAACAGCTCGCGCGCACCATCGTGCAAAGCCCGGTGCCGCTGATCTGCGGCGTGGGGCACGAAACCGATTTCACCATTGCCGATTTCTGCGCCGACCTGCGCGCGCCCACGCCCACGGCGGCGGCCGAGCTGGTGGCCCAGCCGCGCGAGGTGTGGCTGGGGGCGCTGGGGCTGCTGGCGGGCCGGCTGGCCGACGCAATGCAGCGCCAGCTTGACGCCCGCCACCAGCGCCTGGACCAGGCCGCCGCTCGCCTGGGCCGCCCCTCGGGCATCGCGGCCCGCCAGCAGATGCAACTGGCGCGCCTGGCCCAGCGCATGCGCCACGGATTGCTATTGAAAATGCAGCTGCTTGCGCATACCCAGCAAGCGCTGGAGGCCGATTTGCCCGAAAAACTGCAACGACAGTTGGCACTCCATGCCGAGCGGCTCGAGCGCGCTGCCCTGCGGCTGGAGTTGCTCGATCCGCGTCTGGTGCTGCAGCGGGGCTATGCGCTGTTGACCGACATGGCGGGCCAGGCTGTCACCAGCGTGCGCCAGGCGCAGCCGGGCGATGCCCTGCGCGCCACGCTGGCCGATGGCGCGGTGGATGTCACCGTAGTGCAGCCGCGCCTGCTGTAGTTGCACCGGCTATAAAAACATGTTCACGATCTCGCAGGGGCCGTGAGGTCGTAAACATGTTCCAGGACAAGCGCGCCTTTGCACCAGCACAGCGCGGGTGTTTGCCCGCCCCATGCAGCACAGGTCATCTGATCTTCCTACAATGCCAGCTCGACCATGCCCGATTGCCTAGTCATTGTTCGACGCTATGCGGCACATAAAACCGCGCCTTTGGGCGCATGGCGGCGTTGCAAACCCTCGCGATAGCTACAGTCATCGCTGCGGTTTGCGCCTTGCCCTGCGCCCAAACGCATCGCTTTGATT
>WOZN01000314.1 GCA_011620245.1 Acidovorax sp. | reverse complement strand
GGCATGGACGCGCGCGACACCTGCCCGCAGATCGAGCTGGCCTGCGGCGACAGCGTGACCGCGCTGGTGCTGCGCCACCTGGAGCCGCTGAGCGCGGGCGACATCGCACAGCTGCGCGCCTTTGCCGCCGCGCACAACGTGCAATGGTGGCTGCAGCCCAAGGGCCCGGACACCGTGAAGCTGCTCGATGAAGGCAGCGAACAGCTGTCGTATGCGCTGCCCGATTTCGGCATCACCATGCCCTTCAAGCCCACGGATTTCACGCAGGTGAACCCGCACATCAACCGCGTGCTGGTGTCACGCGCGCTGCGCCTGCTGGATGTGCAGCCGCACGAGCGCGTGATCGACTGGTTCTGCGGCCTGGGCAACTTCACGCTGCCGCTGGCCACGCAGGCGCGCGCGGTGCTGGGCATCGAGGGCAGCGAGGCCCTGGTGGCCCGTTCGCGCGAAAACCATGCATTGAATCAGGCTGCAGCGCAGGACCATCAAGCGCTGGCAGCTACTGAATTCGTAGCGCGCAACCTGTTCGAGATGACCCCCGAAATGCTGGTGGCCGACGGCGCGGCCGACAAATGGCTGGTGGACCCGCCACGCGAGGGCGCCTTCGCGCTGGCCAAGGCGCTGGCCGACATCGAGCAGGCCCGCATTGGCGCCGAGGGTGCTGGCCCGCAGCCCGCCGGGGCCGAGGGCTGGACGCCCCCGAGGCGCATTGTTTATGTGAGCTGCAACCCCGCCACACTGGCGCGTGATGCCGGGCTGCTGGTGCATCTGGGGGGCTATAAATGCACGGCGGCAGGCATGGTCAACATGTTTCCGCACACGGCGCATGTGGAGAGCATGGCGGTGTTCGACAAGGTGTGAGACAGGGCCAGTACGGGGAGGGTGCTGCAGCCCGGCCCCGGGGCGGCTTGGCCGTCTGGCCCATGCAGCGTCAACTGCGGTTGCGGCTGGCGGCAGCGTCGCGGGGCTCGGTCTCGATCTCGATGTCGGGCGTGCGTTCGCTGCGTTCGGGCTTATCCATCTTGCCGAGCACCGAGGGCGTGCCCTCGATCTTGTTCTCGCGCATGTAGCCATCCATGTCCTTCCAGCCTGCAAACACAGAGGCCTTGGCAGCCTTGGGGTTGAGGGTGTAGCAGTCTTCCAGCCCCCGCAGTGCATGCCGGCAGGCGCCGCCAATGGCCCTGGCCTCGGCATCCCGCTGGGCCACGCGCGGATCAGGGCCCAGGCCGGGAATCTTGTCGCAGCCGGCAAGCAGCAGCAGGCCCGCCAGAACCATCAGGCGCAGCGGGGTGGAGGGGCTTCGCGGATACATGTACTTGCATTATCGGCACACTGGCCGCGCTATTGAGGCTTGATCCTGGCCTGGCGATCGGTGGCATGACGATCGGTGGCATGACGATCGGGATAGGGGGGCGGCTTGGCAACGCCTTCTATGCGGTTCTTGTCCACGGCCAAGCGATTTACGCTCCACGCTTGCCTATCCCACGCCAGGTCACCCTCACGCAGTTGAGCAACACTCAAGCCCACTGTGGCCAGTTCGCAGCGGAACTTGCACCCGCCGCAGGCAGCACCCAAAGATGCCACCAACATGTCTTTGAATTTAGTTCAGAGGCGTCTTCTTGCCATTCTTGTAGACATACAGAGTGATGGCGGGGTTCTTCATTTCGCCGTTGGGCTCAAATGCGATCGTGGAGGTCACGCCCTTGAACTGCGATTTCAGCAATTCGGGGGTATAGACCTTGGGGTCCACCGAATTGGCACGCTTCATGGCGTCCACGATCAGGTAAGTGGCATCGTAGGTGTAGGGGCTGTAAATCTGGAACTGACCCGGGTACTTGGCATCGTACTTGGCCTTCCATGCCTTGCCGCCCGGCATCTTGTCGAGTGACGCGCCACCTTCAGCACACACCACGTTGGAAAGCGTCTTGGCACCGGCAGCCAGCTTGGCAATTTCGGAGGTGCAGATGCCATCTCCACCAAAATACTTCACATTGACCATGCCCAGTTGCTCCATCTGGCGAAGCATCGGACCACCTTGAGGATCCATGCCACCGAAAAAGATGGCATCAGGATTCTTGGACTTGATGGCCGTCAGGATGGCCATGAAATCGGTGGCCTTGTCGGTGGTGAATTGCTCATCCACAACCTTCATGCCCTTTTCGACAGCAACCTTCTTGAACACGTTGGCCAAACCCTGGCCATACGCCGTGCGGTCATCGACGACGGCGACCGTCTTGAGCTTGAGCGTGTCGGCCGCGTACGCAGCCAAACCGGCGCCCAACGCCAGATCGTTGGCAATGATGCGGAAGGTGGTTTTGTAGCCTGGCTTCGTCAGGCTGGGGTTGGTCGCCGCGCCCGTGACATGGGGAATGCCGCAATCGTTGTAGACCTTGGATGCAGGAATGGTCGTACCGGAGTTGAGGTGGCCCACAACGCCCGCCACTTTGGCGTCGCACAACTTCTGTGCAACAGCCGTGCCCTGCTTGGGATCGGCGGCATCGTCTTCGGCCTGCAACTCGAACTTGATCTTCTTGCCGCCGATGGTGATGCCCTGAGCGTTCAACTCTTCAATGGCCATGCGCGCACCATTTTCGTTGTCCTTGCCGTAGTGGGCCTGGGCGCCGGAAAGGGGAGCCACATGGCCGATCTTGACCACTTGCTCTTGTGCAGAGGCCATACCAGCAACAGCCGCGATAGCAGCAACCACGGTCAGTTTCAACTTCAATTGCATATCAATCTCCAGTAAAGATAAACGCTGAGAATAATTCTTATGTCTCACCGCAGGCAAACATATAGCAATTTACGGGCCAGTTTATTTGGGAACACGCGTCAATGCGAGGGAAACCACAGGGAAATACCCTGTCATCTCCCGGGCTCCGGCGAATTACCGCTGGCCAACTCGTCGGCCACGGCCTCATAAACCGCATGCCGTACCACCGATTCAATCTCTTCACGCAGGCGGGGCAGCACGGAGCGTGTCTGCTCCTGTATCACCAGCGCAATCGCCTCGCGCAAACGCTGATCCAGCGCCACATCCACGCGTTGCATCACGCGATGCACCATGTACTCTTCCACGCCCTGCGGCAACGGGCGTCGCGAACCGGGAAATGCCTGGACAGGCTTTGGGGCAGAAATGTCTGCCACGTCCTTGTCCATTGATCGCACGGGCACAGCAGGAACTGCAGCCTTTGCCTCGAACGATGGCGCAGGCTGCGCCACTGCGGGGGCGGCCACCACAGGCGGTTGTGCAGGTTGCGGCAAGGGCTCTGAAACGGGGACCATATCCGGCCCCTGCACCACCTCGGTGAGTGTCGGCACAAATCGCGGGGGCACCTTGGGAGGAAGAGGCATCAGTCGGCTTTCAAGACCAGATCATGGCGCATGATGGCATAGCCCCGTGACGCATAGTGGCGCCAGCGCGCACGCGCTTGACCCCGGTCAGCCTCATCCGTGGCACTGACTACTTCCACCAGGCGCTCAAAGCTGCCAAACCCTTCAGGAACTGCGCCACCCAGGTTCAGCAGCATCTCTTGATGTGGCGCTTGCCGCACATCCAATGCGAGCATTACTGGCGAGAAACGCAAAAGTTCTTCACCGGCATCACTGCCGCAATGGGCCACGAAATCCTGGGGCTGCATGTTCCAGAGCATGCCGTCCAGTTCCGCCAGTGTGTCCGCAGGACCTGTGATCACGAGCCGGACACCACTGCGTTGCGCCTTGCGGGCAAACCGGCAGGCGTAGGCTATTTTGTCCGGCGCATTGAAGTGGAAAGCGACTTCAGTCATGACGAACCCAGACTGGCTTTGTGCGAACGTTGGGCCTTGTCGGCACTGAGGGGGGCAGGCTTCTTCACAGCATCCTTTGCCGATAACGGCTGAGCACAGCCCAGCAGGTAATGCACCAGCAAGCCTACCGGTCGGCCAGTGGCACCCTTGGCTGCGCCACCTTTCCAGGCAGTGCCGGCAATGTCGAGGTGCGCCCACGGAAAGTCGCCCACAAATCGCTGCAGGAACTTGGCCGCCGTGATGGAGCCTCCCGCTCGCCCTGCCACATTGCCCATGTCTGCAAAATTGCTCTTGAGGCCCTCGGCATAGTCCTCGTCCAGCGGCATGCGCCAGCAAAGATCCTGCGCCGCATCCCCTGCTGCAGACAGGGCAGAGGCCAGCGCATCGTTGTTCGCAAAAAGTCCGCTGCGCACTGCGCCCAAAGCGACCATGCAGGCACCGGTCAAGGTGGCGATGTCCACCACCGCTGCAGGTTTGAAGCGCGCGGCATAGGTCAATACGTCACACAGAACCAGCCGACCTTCCGCGTCAGTGTTCAATATCTCGATCGTCTGACCGCTCATGCTGGTAACCACGTCACCGGGCTTCACGGCCCTACCGTCTGGCATGTTCTCGCAAGCGGGGATGAGACCGACCACATTGATCGCGGGCTGCAGTTCTCCAAGCGCGCGAAACACCCCCAGCACGCTCGCTGCGCCGCACATGTCGAATTTCATTTCGTCCATCTCGCCGGCAGGTTTGATGGAAATGCCACCGGTGTCAAAAGTGATGCCTTTACCCACTAGCACCACTGGCGCCTGGGTCTTGGCCGCACCGATGTATCGAAGTTCAATCAGCCGCAACGGCTCTTCAGAGCCTTGCGCCACGGCCATGAATGCGCCCATGCCAAGGCGGGCCACTTCGGCGGGGCCATGCACCTTGCACTGAATGCCAGGTTGCCCGCCCAAGGACCTGGCGGCTTCTGCCAAAAGACTCGGCGTTGCGTGGTTGGCCGGACGATTACCCCATTCGCGGGCAAACTCCACGCCTTCCACCAGGCCTACCCCTTGCGCAAACGCCTCGCGAACCGCTTGTGCATGTGCAACCCCGATCACCACCCGATTCAAGGTGCGTGCCTCGGCCTTGGGCTTGGTGGTGGTGTACACATAACTGACATCAGCAACTGCCTGCATGGCAGCACAAACGCTATCGGGCTGTGCTTCGCCGGCAAAACAGACCACCGCACGCTTGACCTGAGGCAGCTTGAAGCTTGCCGCAATGGCCTGCAGGGCTTGGCGCACGGCGCAGGCCGAACCGTTGCCCGCGCCCAAAAGGACCACACGCCGCGCACTGACAGCAGGTGCCAGATAAAGTTGAAGGTGCTTGCCGGCTTTGGCCTCCAGGTCGCCGCATTTGAGCGCATGGGCCACGAGCACCGACAAGGCGTCCTGCCCCGGCTTGAAGCCTTCGGGTACTAATACAACCAAAAGGTCGCATTTCTCGGTCGCCGCGGCCGGCAGTTCCAGGGTCTTCAGATCAAAGTTCATAATCGACGTTTTCCTTCGAGCCAATGTTATTCGATTCATCCATTCGCAAAGAGTTGGCGCGCAGCTTTGGCGCGACGCTCGTGGTGCTGATCACCGTGGTCATGACCATAATGCTGATCCGTACCCTCGGGCAGGCGTCGCGCGGCAGCGTGAGTCCCTCCGACGTCATGCTGGTCATGGGCTTTGCGGTGCTGGGACAGCTCTCAACCATTCTCAGCCTGAGTCTTTTTGTGGCCGAGGTGACTGTGCTGTCGCGCATGTACCGGGACAGCGAGATGGTGATCTGGTTCTCTGGGGGCCAAGGACTCGTGAGCCTGCTGCGCCCCTTGCTGCGCTTCGCGTGGCCCATGATGGCGGTCATTGCCATTTTCTCCCTGGGGGTTTGGCCTTGGGCCAACGCCCAGATTCAGGAACTCAAGACACGCTATGAGCAACGCAGTGACATTGACCGCATCGCACCGGGCGAGTTTCAGGAGTCAGCCAACGGCAGCCGGGTATTTTTTATTGACAAGGATAGTCCGGACACCCAGGTAGGCAACAACATTTTCATTGCGGACAGCAATGGCAACAAGGAATCCGTAACGGCAGCCCGCAGTGCCCGCCTGGAAATCCGCGCAGGCGAACGCTTCGCCTTGCTCAGCCAGGGGCAGCGCCTGGAATCCACCACGGGCCAGCCAGACCTGAAGATCAGTGAGTTTTCCGAATATGGCATCCGCATCGGGACAGCATCCGGCACAACGACGGAGGAACTCGCGATCAAGAGCCGCGCCACACATGAGTTGTTAATGCAGCCAGCAATACCGGCGTACCAGGCAGAGCTGAGCTGGAGGCTGGGACTGGCGCTGGGAGCCCTCAATTTTGTGGTTCTCGGCCTGGCTCTGGTGAGCGTGAACCCCCGTGCCGGGCGTAGCGGCAGCACGATGCTTGCGCTGTTCGCCTTTGTTGTCTATTACAACCTCATGACGCTAGGCCAAAGCTGGGTAGGGGCGGGCAGACTGGGCTTGCCGGCCTTTATGGCGTCCCTCCACGGTGGCACGCTCGTTCTCGCCTTGGCCATTTTGGCCGTGCGGCACAACCATTGGACGCTGCGCCGCCCATGGCCGACCCGGAGCACTGCATGAAAGTTCTTCGCCGTTTCATTCATCGAGAAGCCCTCCTTGCAGTGGGGTTTGTGGCCCTTGGTTTTCTAGCACTGTTTGTTTTCTTTGATCTGATTGACGAACTGCGCTGGGTTGGACGGGCAGGACCCGACGGCTACCAGCTCTCCCATGCGCTGCTGTTTGTGTCCCTGAGCATTCCCAGCCATCTGTATGAGCTGCTCCCGATTGCTGTGCTCATCGGCACCATTTTCGTGATGGCGCGGCTGGCACAAAGCTCCGAGTTCACCATCATGCGCACCAGCGGCATGGGTCCTTGGCAGGCGTTGCGCACCTTGCTGGCCCTGGGAGGATTCTTCGTGCTGCTGACCTTTGCCGTGGGCGACTATGTTGCCCCCCTGACCGAACGCGCAGCGCAACACATCAAGGTGCGCTATCTGGGCCGCTTGACGTCTGGCGTCACCGGTGCCTGGCTCAAGGAGCGCCAGCAAGACCATTCTTTTGCCGTGAACGTACGTGCATTGACCCCCGATGGCGGCATGTTGGAGGTGCGCATTTTCGAGTTTGATGAAAAGGGCCGACTGGCCTCTCAGACCCATGCCGCAACCGGGCGCTTCGCCCCCCCTGGTAGTTGGGAGCTGCAACAGGTACGGCGCAGCAGCTTTCTGCAACCTGGCAGCGAAGAAGCCCGGGTGGAACACCTGCAGACTCCTATGCTGCAATGGCCGACTCGCATCAGTGCCGACATGGTTGCAGCTTCGCTGGTCAAGCCCGACCGCATGGCAACGTACGACCTGTTCCAGTACATCCGGCATCTCAATGCCAACGGCCAGTCAACCCAACGCTATGAAATCGAGTTCTGGCGCAAGGTTTTTTACCCTCTGAGCTGTCTGGTCATGGTGGTGCTGGCACTGCCGTTTGCCTACCTGCACTTTCGCGCCGGCGGCATCGCAGGGTACGTTTTTGGCGGTGTGATGGCGGGCATCAGTTTTTTCCTGCTGAACAATGTATTTGGCTACGCCGGCAATCTGCAAAATTGGTCGCCATGGCTCACGGCTGCTGCCCCGGGATTGATCTACTCCATGCTTTCGCTCGCAGCCTTTGGCTGGCTGGTATTGCGACGCTGAGACCTTTATCCATTTTCCATGCCCCAAACTGCACCGGCCATCGTGCTCTTGTCCCATGGATCGCGTGACCCACTCTGGCGTGCACCCATAGAAGCTGTTGCCACGCGCATTGCCTCACAATGCCCTGATCGGCCGGTGCAATGCGCCTATCTTGAATTGTGTGAGCCGACATTAGCGCAAGCCACTGAGCTGCTCGCTCAACAAGGGGTAACCCACATAACCGTGGTGCCCATGTTTCTGGGCACCGGAAATCATGTGCGAGAAGACCTTCCCTTGCTGGTCGAACAACTCCGCTTACACCACAAGGCGGTACGGTTCACCGTGCAAGGTGCTATTGGTGAAGACAAGCGCATGACCGCACTGATGGCCGAGATTGCCTGCGACTCCCGGTGACCACGCGCAATCCTTAGGCAAATGCAGCATAATGATGCGACTTCTTAGACGCCATCAGATATGAACCTTCACCAATTCCGATTTGTTCAAGAGGCCGCACGCCGCAACCTCAATCTGACCGAAGCCGCCAAGGCCCTGCACACCTCTCAGCCAGGTGTTTCCAAGGCGATCATTGAACTGGAAGAAGAACTGGGGATAGACATCTTTGCGCGCCATGGAAAGCGGCTCAAGCGCATCACAGAACCTGGCCAACATGTTCTAAAAAGCATCGAAGTCATCATGCGCGAAGTAGGGAACCTCAAGCGCATTGGTGAACAGTTCAGTGCGCAGGACAGCGGCACCCTGTCAATCGCCACCACCCACACCCAGGCGCGCTATGTGTTGCCAGTCCCCGTGGCCCGCCTGCGAGAGGCTTATCCGAAGGTCAACATCAGCCTGCACCAGACCACGCCCGACCAAGTTGCGCGCATGGTGATTGATGAAGTGGCAGAAATCGGCATGGCCACCGAGTCACTGGCAGACTACCCCGAACTGGTGACCCTGCCCTGCTATGAGTGGGAACATGTATTGGTGCTCCCCCCAAGTCATCCGCTGGCGCAGAAGGAGCGCATTGGCCTGGATGACATCGCCCACGAGCCACTCATCACCTACCACCCCACGTTTACGGGTCGCGGCAAGATTGACCTGGCCTTTGCAACCAGGCGCCTGCAGCCTCGCATAGCGCTCGAAGCCATCGACTCCGACGTGATCAAGACTTATGTACGTCTGGGCCTGGGCATCGGCATCGTGGCAGAAATGGCCATGCGTGATGATCCTGTAGGTGATCTGGTCGTGCGGCCCGTGGGGCATTTATTCGGCCAGAGCGTGGCGCGCGTGGCCTTCAAGCGCGGGGCCTATTTGCGCAACTTTGTCTATAAATTCGCCGAACTGCTCAGCGATCGCTTGAGCCGCGAACTGATTGCCCGCGCCATGACGGGGCATGTCAATGATTATGAGCTTTGAGCCTCTGCCGTAAGTTCCTGTTTTACGCATCTTCTGCGCTTTCTCCCATGATTTCCACTCTCATGAGTTCACTCACGCCGTCATTTCCCAGCAAGTTACCCCAAGTCGGCACCACGATTTTCACAGTCATGTCGGCACTGGCCGCCGAGCATGGCGCGGTCAATCTGGGTCAAGGTTTTCCTGATTTTGAATGCGACCCAGCTCTGGTCGATGCCGTGACCCAAGCCATGAAGGCCGGCCACAACCAATACCCGCCCATGCCTGGCATACCGCCACTGCGCGAAGCCGTTGCCTCAAAAATAGCAACAATGCATGGCCAAAAATACAGCGCAAACACCGAAATAACCATCACCGCAGGGGCCACGCAAGCAATCTTTACGGTCATTTTGGCTACCGTGCATGCGGGCGACGAAGTCATCGTGCTGGACCCGTGCTATGACAGTTACGCGCCCAACATTGAACTGGCTGGTGGGAGCGTTGTGCGCGTTCCCCTAACGCCCGGAACATTCCACCCCGACTTTGCGCGCATCGGTGCAGCAATCACGCCACGTACCCGCGCCCTCATCATCAACAGCCCGCATAACCCAAGCGCCACCGTCTGGAGTGCTGAGGATATGCTCACACTGCAGGATCTGCTGGCGCCCACCAATATTCTGCTGATTAGCGACGAAGTGTACGAACACATGGTGTTCGATGGTGCTGAGCACCAGAGCGCCGCCCGTTTTCCTGGCCTTGCGGCGCGCGCTTTCGTCATATCGAGTTTCGGCAAAACTTTCCATGTCACCGGATGGAAGGTTGGAACCGTGGCTGCACCTGCTTCGCTCACCGCCGAATTCCGCAAGGTGCACCAGTTCAATGTATTTACCGTGAATACGCCGATGCAACATGGCCTGGCAGAATATTTAAAAGATCCTGCACCTTATCTGCAATTACCGGCTTTCTATCAAGCCAAACGCGACCTGTTTCGCCAAGGGCTGGAAGGTTCACGCTTGAAGTTGCTGCCCAGCACAGGCAGCTATTTCCAGTGCGTAGATATTTCAGCTGTGAGCGATCTGAATGAATCCGACTTCTGTCAATGGCTCACGCATGAAATAGGGGTTGCAGCAATTCCCCTGTCCGCATTCTACGGCGATGGATTTGACCAAGGTGTCGTTCGCTTTTGTTTTGCAAAAAAAGATGAAACCTTGCGCGAAGCAATTGGAAGATTACGGAAGCTTTAATATTATCGGGGGATTCAAAACCTCCCACTATCACCAGCTCCAGCCGGAAGAAAGCGTGGGCATGATGCCGAGGGACCGGCGGCACAAGGTTTGCGTAATCCCCCAAGCAGAAACGCCCCACTCAATGGATGAGTGGGGCGTTGCTGGGCTGGTAAG
>WOZN01000200.1 GCA_011620245.1 Acidovorax sp. | reverse complement strand
CCGCAGCGGTCCATTTTGGCGAAACCTTCGGTTTTCGCTGATCGACGCTCCAAGTCCGACAGTAGCAACGGCAACCTCAGGGCGGTCAACTGCCGTTTTTAGGTTGAAAGGGGTGGTTCTCAAACCGGCCATCAGTGCCGGTGGCCCCAGTACAGCAGGGCATCGCGGTCTTCCACCGACAGCGACACCTTCGCCCCCACCGGCAGCACCACCTTGGTTTCCACATGCCCGAATGGCAGGTTGGTCAGCACGGGCGCCTTGATCTGGCTGCGCAGCCAGTCCACCACGGATTGCAGCTTGAAGCCCTTGTCGTGGGGCGCCAGCCGGTAGTTGGTGAACTGGCCCAGCACCACTGCTTTCTGCTGCGCCAGAATGCCCGCGTGCAGCAGCTGCGTGAGCATGCGTTCGATGCGGTAGGGGTGCTCGCCCACGTCCTCCACGAACAGGATGCCGCCGCGCACCGCCGGCAGATAGGGCGTGCCCACCAGGCCGGCAAGCACGGCCAGGTTGCCGCCCCAGAGGGTGGCGTTCTTCACGTACAGACCGGGCACTGCCGGCTTGCCGTCGGCCTGCGGTTTTTCTTTCGCCATGCGCCAGCCGGTGCCCTCGCCGTGGCCCGTCAGCAGGTCATCAAAGCAGGCCAGCATGATGTCGTCGGGCTCGCCCTCGACACCAAAGTCGCCGATCAGCCCGGGGCCGGCCCAGGTCACGGCCCCGGTCTGCGCCAGCACGGCAATCTGGAACGCCGTGAAATCGCTCAGCCCCACGAACTTCATGCCGCCGTCGATGGCCTTGGCCACGGCCTTGTAGCGAATGCCCGGCAGGATGCGTGTGAGCCCATAGCCCCCCCGCGTGATCAGCGCCACATCGGCCCCACTGGCCGCCGCGCGGTGGATGGCGGCCAGGCGCGTGGCGTCATCGCCGGCAAAGCGCGTGTGCACGGCCTGGGCGTCGGGGTCCAGTTCCACCTCATGGCCCATGGCCTTCAGGCGCGCGATGCCCCGCTTGAAGGCGGCCTTGTCGCGGATGGCGCCGGCGGGCGAGTAGATGTAGATATGCTGCGGGCCGTGGCTGTGTTCGCAGTGCGACGGGTCTTGGTGGCGGGGCAAAGCATTCAGGCCAGGCAGCGGCCTGCTCCGTAGGAATGGGGTGCGCAGCCTCGCGGGCATGCGCAATCAGGGCCTGAAGTATTCCACAGCCTGCGCGGCAATGGCCTGGCCATGCTCCGGCACGAAATGCCCCGCTTGTGGCAGCACGATGGGCGGCGGGCAGCCCCGAATATCGCGCTGCAGGGCCTGCATGACAGGCAGGCCCAGAACCGGGTCTTGCGCGCCCACGAACATCAGGCTGCGCCCTTGCCAGTCGCGCTGCCAGAAACCGCGCGCCGCCCGCGACACTGCAGCACCCCCGGCGTGCGGCTGCCCGGGCACCAGCGCCGCAAACGCGCGCAATGCGGCGCGGTAGCCGCGGTCGGGAAACGGCGCGTCGTAAGCGGCGCATTCCTCATCCTGCAGATGTGGATTGCCGCGCGCAAGCAGCCGCCCCACGCCGTACAGCGGCTTTTTGGCACATATTTCGCGCCACTGCACCAGGCCGGGCGGCAGTGGTGCATCGCCCGTGGCCAGCAAGGTGTTCATGACCAGCAGACCCGCAAAACGCCCGGGCATGGCCATGGGCAAGGTCAGGCCCAGCATGCCGCCTGCGCCCTGCACCACCAGCACCGTGTGGCGCAAATCGAGATGGTCGATCAACTCCAGCAGCACCTGGCGGTGCCATGCGAACTGGTGAAACCCCTCTTTCTTGGGCTTGTCGCTTCTGCCAAAACCAATCAGGTCGGGCGCCACCACGCGGTCACCCGCCGCCAGAAACACGGGCAGCATGCGGCGATAAAGATAGCTCCAGCCCGGGTTGCCGTGCAGGCACAGCCAGGTGCGCGCTGCGCTGGGGGGGCCCTCGTCCAGATAATGCATGCGCAGCCCCGCCAGGCTGGGCAGGTCGCTGATGAAGTGCGGCGCCCAGGGGTAGCCGGGCAGATGGGCGAAGGCCGCGTCGGGCGTGCGCAAGGCGTCGTCGCGCAGGGGATGGCGCGCCAGGGCCTCGGCGCGCTGCTGGGTGCGCCGGGCACGAAAGAACGCGCTCAGCAGGGCGCCACATTCCTGCGCCAGCACCCCGCCCCGCACCTCGGTATGGTGGTTGAGCCCGGCATGCCCGAAGAGGTCGAGCACCGAGCCTGCGGCACCGGTCTTGGGGTCTGTAGCGCCAAACACCACGCGCGGCAGGCGCGCATGCAGCATGGCGCCGCTGCACATGGCGCAGGGCTCCAGCGTGACATAGAGCGTGCAGCCATCGAGCCGGTAATTGCCCAGCCGCTGCGCCGCGGCGCGCAGTGCCACGATTTCGGCATGCGCGGTGGGGTCGTGCCCCAGCACCGGGGCGTTGCGGCCGGTGGCAATCACCTGGCCGTCCTTCACCACCACCGCCCCCACCGGCACCTCGCCCGCCAGCGCGGCGGACTGCGCCTGGGCCAATGCCTGGCGCATCCAGTGCGCGTCTTGCTCCAGCTCCATTGCTATATAATTTATAGCTGCAAGCGCTTTACCAACAAGCGCTACAGGCCATTTTCATTCAATATTTACCTGGAATCGTCGGGCATGGGCCGGGCTTGCTGCATCAAGCCCTCCACCTGCTGCCTGACCTGTTGCTGCACCTGCTGGCTTTGCTCGCGCACCGTGCCTGCCGGTGCCGGCAGGGCTGCGCCGCCCGCCACCGCAGGCGGTTGAAGGGAAGGCACCGGCGTGCGCGTGGCCGCCAGTTGCTTCTTGGCCAGAACACCCACGATGGCCAGCGCCACCAGCAAGCCCACCAATCCAAAAACAGCACGCATGTCAAAACCCTCCAATGGATACGCAGACATTGTCTTTCATGCAACGGTACACCCGGCCGATTTCACAGGGCCCTCACAGACCCCTTGCGCGGCGGGTTTATTTGCAAGAGACAAGGGCCAGTCCCGCCTGCCGGCCAGCGCCGGGATAATCACCCCCATGTCCTTGCTGCCCCACCAGATCGAACTGCTCTCCCCCGCCCGTGATGCCGACATCGGCATCGAAGCCGTCAACCACGGCGCCGATGCCGTGTACATCGGCGGCCCCGCCTTTGGGGCCCGGGCCGGTGCGGGCAACGATATTCGCGATCTGGAGCGCCTGATTGCGCACGCGCACCGCTTCAACAGCCGCATTTTCATCACGCTCAACACCATCTTGCGCGACGACGAGCTGGAAGCCGCGCGCCGCATGGCCTGGCAGGTTTACGAGGCGGGGGCCGATGCGCTCATCATCCAGGACATGGGCCTGCTCGAAATCGACCTGCCGCCCATCCAGCTGCATGCCAGCACCCAGACCGACATCCGCACGCCCGAAAAAGCCCGCTTTCTGCAAGACGCGGGCCTGTCGCAACTCGTGCTGGCGCGCGAGCTCACGGTGCAGCAGATCGCCGCCGTGCACCAGGCGCTGGGGCCGGTGGATGCGCCGGGGCGCGCCAACATCGAGTTTTTCATCCATGGCGCGCTGTGCGTGGCCTACAGCGGCCAGTGCAACATCAGCCATGCGCAAACCGGCCGCAGCGCCAACCGCGGCGACTGCAGCCAAGCCTGCCGCCTGCCCTACCAGGTGATGGACGCGCAGGGCCGCTTCATTGCGCACGACAAGCATGTGCTGAGCATGAAGGACAACAACCAGAGCGGCAACCTGCACGCCCTCATCGACGCCGGCGTGCGCAGCTTCAAGATCGAAGGCCGCTACAAGGACATGGGCTACGTGAAGAACATCACGGCCCATTACCGCACGCTCATCGATGAAATCCTGGATGAGCGCGAGGCCTCGGGCCACCCGCTGGCGCGCTCGTCCAGCGGCCGCACCCGCTTCACCTTCACGCCCGACCCGCTGCAGAACTTCAACCGCGAGTTCACCGACTATTTCGTGACCGGGCGCAAGCAGGACATCGGCGCCTTCGACAGCCCCAAGAACCCCGGCCAGGCCATCGGCTGGGTGACCAAAATGGGCCCCGACTTTGTGGAACTGGAGGTGAGCGACCCCGGCACGGTGCTGCACAACGGCGACGGCCTGTGCTACCACGACCTGCACAAGGAGCTTGTGGGCATGGCCATCAACCGGGCCGAGCCGGTGTCGGCGCGCAGCCCAACCGAGCTGATCACCCAGTGGCGCGTGTACCCCAAAGACCCCATGGAGGGCTTGAAGGACCTGCGCAAGGGCACCGGGATCAACCGCAACCGCGACATGGACTGGGTGCGCACGCTGGAGAAGAAATCGAGCGACCGGCGCATCGGCCTGTGGGCCCATCTGGCCGAAACACCCGGCGGCTTTGCCCTCACACTGACCGATGAAGACGGCCACACCGGCAGCGCCCAAGTGCAGCATGCCCACCAACCCGCCACCGATACGGCCAAGGCCGAGGCCTCGCTGCGCGAGCAACTGTGCCGCTTTGGTGCCAGCATTTTTGCGGTGCATGACATTGCGCTGCAGCTCTCACAGCCCTGGTTCGTGCCCGCCTCAGTGCTCAACGCGCTGCGCCGCGATGCGCTGGCCGGCCTGGAGGAGAACCGCGCGCACAACTTTGTACGCCTGCCGCGCGCCACACCCGTCGAGCCCCCTGTGCCCTACCCTGAACACACACTGAGTTTTCTGGGCAATGTGTTCAACCACAAGGCGCACGCCTTTTATGTGCGCCATGGTGTGAAGGTGATCGCCGCAGCCTACGAGGCGCACGAGGAAGAAGGCGAAGTCAGCCTCATGATCACCAAGCACTGCGTGCGTTTTTCGATGAGCCTGTGCCCCAGGCAGGCCAAGGGCGTCACCGGCGTGCAGGGCACCATCCGGGCCGAACCCCTGCAGCTCATCAATGGCAAGGAGAAACTGACCTTGCGCTTTGACTGCAAGCCCTGTGAAATGCATGTGGTAGGCTGCATGAAGCGCCATGTGCTGCAGCAGGCAAGCGAGTTTCCCGTCAAGTTCTACACCACCCGCCCCAGCGTCCCGCCTGACCCCGCTGGAAGCGAGCCGAAAGGATGCAACGCCCCATGACCCCGGCATTTCTGATGATCGCAAGCTTCCCAACCGCCCGGCACCAGGGGATGGCGGCATGACTGCGCCCGTCTGGGCCTGGCTGCAGTTCGTTGCCTGCGCGGTGCTCATCGGCGCGGCGGGTTTTCAGCTCTCCCGCTACGGCGATGCCATTGCGCGGCAAACCGGGCTGTCCGGCAGCTGGATCGGGCTGACGCTGGTGGCCAGCGTCACGTCGCTGCCCGAACTGGCTACGGGCATCACCGGCGTAACCCTGGCCCATGCGCCCAACCTGGCCGTGGGCAATGCGCTGGGCAGCTGCGTGGTGAACCTGGCTTTCCTGGTGCTGATCGACCTCATCTACCGCCGCGCGCCCGTCTGGAGCCGGGCGAGCAAGAGCCATGTGCTGACGGCCGCTCTTAGCCTGGTGCTGCTGGGCTTTTTGCTGATGGGCCTGCTGATCGGTCAGCTGGGCCCTCAATCGGGCTCCCCGGGCGCGTCCCTGGCATCGGTCTGGGCATCGGTCTGGGGCGTGGGGCTGATGACGCCCATCATGCTCATGCTGTACCTTGTCGCCATGCGGACCCTGTTTGCCTACGAGCGCTCGAACCCCGACCCATCGGCTGCAGAGGATGCCCCGCCCGCACTGCCACTGCGCCAGGCCCTGATGCGCTTCGCCCTGGCCGCATCAGTGGTGGTGGGCGCAGGCTTATGGCTGCCGTTTGCTGCTGTGGAACTGGCCAATAGCATGGGCTGGAACCGCAGTTTCGTCGGCAGCCTGTTCGTGGCCACGGCCACCTCGCTGCCAGAGCTGGCGGTCACGCTGTCGGCCCTGCGGCTGGGCGCGCTGGACATGGCCATCGGCAACCTGCTGGGCAGCAACCTGTTCAACGTGACCATCATTGCCGTGGAAGACTTTTTCTACCGCCCGGGCATACTGCTGTCCGATGTCTCGCTCGTGCATGCCGTGACCGCCAGCTCGGCCATCGTGATGACCGCACTGGCCCTGGTGGGCCTGTTCTTTCGCCCGAGCGGCCGGGTGTTGCGCGCCGTGGGCGCAGTCAGCCTGGCCCTGGCGGCGGTCTATCTGCTCAACACCTACGTGGTCTTCCTTTATGGTGCCTGAAGCTCCTGCCCCGCGCTCCGGCATTCCCCCGCCAGACAACGCGCACCTGCGTGATGCACGCGAGCTGGCCCGCGAGCAGGGGGTGGACCCCCGCACCGGCCTGCACGATGACGAAGTCGCGCAGCGCGCATTGCAGCACGGCGCCAACGAGCTGCAAGACCACAGCCGCCGCGGCCCCCTGGCGCTGCTGGCCGACCAGTTCAAGGACTTCATGGTGCTGGTGCTGCTGGGTGCCGCCATCGTCTCTGGCATGGTGGGCGAGCTCACCGACACGCTGGTCATCCTCGTCATCGTGGTGCTCAACGCCGTCATCGGCTTTGTGCAGGCCTGGCGCGCCGACCAGGCCATGGCCGCGCTGCGCCAGTTGGCGGCGGCGCACGCCACGGTGCTGCGTGGCGGCGAGGTGCAGGTGGTGCCCGCCAGCGTGCTGGTGCCAGGCGACATCGTGCTGCTGGAGGCGGGCAACCAGATACCGGCCGACCTGCGCCTGATCGAAATCGCGCAACTGCAGGTGGATGAATCGGCCCTCACGGGCGAGTCGGTCACGGTGGCCAAGCAGACAGACGCCCTGACCGGTGATGCCCCCATCGCACTGGGCGACCGCATCAACATGGCCTTCAAGGGCACCACGGTCACCCATGGGCGCGCACGCGGCCTGGTGGTGGCCACCGGCATGCACACCGAGCTGGGCAAGGTGGCCGCCTTGCTGGACACCGACGACCGCAGCACGCCGCTGCAGCGGCGCCTGGCGGCCTTTGGCAAACGGCTGGCGCTGGCCGTGCTGGGCATTTGCGCCATCGTGTTCGTGGTGGGCGTGCTGCGCGGCGAGGCCCCGCTGCTGATGGCGCTCACCGCCATCAGCCTGGCCGTGGCCGCCATCCCCGAGGCGCTGCCCGCCGTGGTCACCGTGCTGCTGGCGCTGGGCGCGCGGCGCATGGTCGCCATCAATGCACTGGTGCGGCGCCTGCCGTCGGTAGAGACGCTGGGCTCGGTCACCACCATCTGCACCGACAAGACCGGCACCCTGACGCAAAACCGCATGCACGCCGAACTGCTGGTGGCCCAGGGCCAGCGCTGGACACCCGGCGACCCACTGCCCAGCGCCGTCCATGCCGAAACGCTGCGCGCCGCCGCCTTGTGCAACGACGCCAGCCACCAGGGCGCCCATGACGAGGATGACGGCCATACCCACGTACCCGCCGCTTGGCTGGGCGACCCCACCGAGACCGCCCTGGTGCTGGCCGCCCATGCCGGCGGCTTCGAAAAAACCGAGCTCGACGCCGCACAGCCGCGCGTGCAAGAGCAGCCCTTTGACTCCGGCCGCAAGCGCATGACCACCTTCCACAAGGAAGGTGCCGGCTTTGTGGCCTACACCAAAGGCGCCCCCGAATCGGTGCTGCCCCGCTGCACCGCGCAGTGGACGCCCGATGGCAGCGCCCCCCTGGACAGCGCCAGCGTGCTGGCCAGCGCCGACGCGCTGGCCGCACAAGGCCTGCGCGTGCTGGCCCTGGCCCGGCGCAACCACCCGCGCCTGCCCGACACCAACGCCATCGACGCCGTCGAGAGCCAGCTCGAACTGCTGGGCCTGATCGCCCTCATCGACCCGCCCCGCCCCGAGGCCAAGGCTGCCGTGCACGACTGCATCACCGCCGGCATCACCCCCGTGATGATCACCGGCGACCACCCTGCCACTGCGCGCGCCATTGCCCGCCGGCTGGGCATCGTCGGCAGCAGCGATGCCCCGGTGCTCACCGGCGTCGAACTGGCCGAACTCGACACCGCCACCCTGGCCCAGCGGGTCGAGCAGGTGCGCATTTACGCGCGCGTCGATCCGGCGCAAAAAATCCGCATCGTCGAGGCGCTGCAGGCGCGGGGCCATTTTGTGGCCATGACCGGCGACGGCGTGAATGACGCCCCGGCCCTGCGGCGCGCCGACATTGGCGTGGCCATGGGCAAAAATGGCACCGACGTGGCGCGCGAGGCCAGCAGCCTGGTGCTGCTGGACGACAACTTCGCCACCATCGTCGCCGCCGTCAAGGAAGGGCGGCGCATCTACGACAACATCCGCAAGTTCGTGCGCTACGCCATGACCGGCAACTCGGGCGAGATCTGGACCATCTTCCTGGCGCCGCTGCTGACGCTGCCCATTCCGCTCTTGCCCATCCACATCCTGTGGGTCAACCTGGTGACCGACGGCCTGCCCGGCCTGGCGCTGGCGGCCGAGCCCGCCGAGCGCGGCATCATGCAACGCCCGCCGCGCCCGCCCACCGAGAGCCTGTTTGCCGGCGGCATGTGGCAGAGCATTCTGGGCATCGGCCTGCTGATTGGCGGCCTGTGCCTGGCCGTGCAGGCCTGGGCGATCGCCACCGGCCATGCCCACTGGCAGACCATGGTGTTCACGGTGCTCACCCTGTCACAAATGACCCTTGTCATGGCCATCCGCTCCGAAACCGAGCCACTGTGGCGCCTGGGCCTGGCCAGCAACCGGCCCCTGCTGGGTGCCGTGCTGCTGACGTTTGCACTGCAGATGGCCACCATCTACGTGCCCTGGCTCAACCCCATCTTCAAAACCGAGCCGCTGAGCGCGGCCGAGCTGGGCATCTGCCTGGCGGCTGCGATGGTGGTGTATGTGGTGGTGGAGCTGGAAAAAGCCTGGCGCCGCAACCGCCGGCCCGCCGCCATGGCCCTGGACGAGCCGCCCGCGCCCACATAAGCACATAAGCACATAACAAACGATTTGCAGCAGTAGCCCGGCGCGCCATGCACAATGCCCCAGGGCCCTGCACCCGTGCGGGGCCTTGCCACACATACCAAGGGACACCCATCCATGCACATCGAAACCCTGGCCGTTCACGCCGGCTACACGCCCGACCCCACCACCAAGTCTGCCGCCGTGCCGCTGTACCAGACGGTGGCCTACGCGTTCGACAGCGCCCAGCATGGCGCCGACCTGTTCGACCTGAAGGTGCCGGGCAACATCTACACGCGCATCATGAACCCGACCACCGACGTGCTCGAGCAGCGCGTGGCGGCCCTCGAAGGCGGCGTGGCCGCGCTGGCCCTGGCCTCGGGCATGGCGGCCATCACGGCGGCCATCCAGACCATTGCCGAGACGGGCAACAACATCGTCTCGGCCAGCACGCTGTATGGCGGCACCTACAACCTGTTTGCCCACACCTTTCCCCAGCAGGGCATCGAGGTGCGCTTTGCCGACCCGCGCGACCCGGCCAGCTTTGCCGCGCTGATCGACTCCGCTACCCGGGCCGTGTTCTGCGAATCCATCGGCAACCCGCTGGGCAACGTGACCGACATCGCCGCGCTGGCCAAGGTGGCGCACAGCCATGGCGTGCCGCTGATCGTGGACAACACCGTGCCCAGCCCCTACCTGTGCCGTCCCATCGAGCATGGCGCCGACATCGTGGTGCACGCGCTCACCAAATACATGAACGGCCATGGCAACAGCATCGGCGGCATCATCGTGGACAGCGGCAAGTTCCCATGGGCCGAGCACAAGGCCCGCTTCAAGCGCCTGAACGAGCCCGACGTGAGCTACCACGGCGTGGTCTATACCGAGGCCCTGGGCGCTGCCGCCTACATCGGCCGCGCGCGCGTGGTGCCGCTGCGCAACATGGGCGCGGCGCTGTCGCCATTCAACGCCTGGCTCACACTGCAGGGCATCGAAACCCTGCCGCTGCGCATGGACCGCATCTGCGACAACACCCTGGCGCTGGCGAAGTTTTTGCAAAGCCACCCCAAGGTGGAATGGGTGCGCTACGCCGGCTTGCCCGACCATGCCGACCACGCACTGGCCCAGCGCCAGATGGGCGGGCGCGCATCGGGCATCCTGTCGTTCGGCCTGAAAGCCAGCGACGCCGACCCGCGCGCCGCCGGCGCGCGCTTCCTCGACGCCCTGCAACTGTTCACGCGCCTGGTGAACATCGGCGACGCCAAATCCCTGGCCACGCACCCGGCCTCCACCACGCACCGCCAGCTCAACCCCGAAGAACTGGCCAAGGCCGGCGTGAGCGAGAACATGGTGCGCCTGTCGGTGGGCATCGAGCACATCAGCGACCTGCAGGCCGACCTGGCGCAGGCACTGGAAAAAGTGTGAGAACCTGAACACGATCTGAGGACGCGAGGGGCTGGCGTGGCACGCTGCAAGGCAGTTGGGGCATTGGTCAGAAGGCAACAGCCCTCAACAGCCCTCAATAGCCCACACCAGCCCTGAATAGCCCTGCCATTGCCGCCCAGGCAGGGGCCAAAATGACCGC
>WOZN01000121.1 GCA_011620245.1 Acidovorax sp. | reverse complement strand
TGCCCCTGTCGTGGCTGGTTTATGCTGCAGCCGCCGATCAGCTGGGTGCCAACCCGGCCGAGGCACTGATCCGCGCCACAGGCGACTGGACCTTGCGGGCCCTTTGTGTCGTGCTGGCCGTGACACCGCTGCGCGTGATGACCGCCAGCCCGCAACTGGCGCGCTTTCGCCGCATGCTGGGCCTGTTTGTGTTTTTCTACGCGCTGCTGCACCTGTTGGGCTATAGCTGGTTCGACATGGGGTTCGATCTTGCCGAGACCGCCCGCGACATTGCCAAGCGACCCTTCATTTTGGTGGGCTTCCTGGCGTTTTGCCTGCTCACGGTGTTGGCGGCAACCTCATTCAACCGCGCCATCCGGGCATTGGGGGGGCGCCGCTGGCAGGCCCTGCACCGGGCGGTGTATGGGGTGGCCGGGCTGGCGATCCTGCATTTTTTCTGGATGCGCGCAGGCAAGAATGACTTTGCAGATGTTGCGGTCTATGGCGCCATACTCGCGGCCCTGCTGGGATGGCGCCTGTGGCGGCGCTTGGCCACCAAGACAGCCCGACCCGCAGAGCAGGGCAGAGCTGCTTCGAAAGCTTGATTTGCTATATTATTTGTAGCTATCAGCGCTTTATCAACAAGCGCTAGAGCCTGTTTTTATTAGGAAAATTTCTATGCGTTGACCGCACGCAGCGCCGGCCGCAGTTGCCGGCTGACCGGGTCGATGTAGGCGGTCGGGATCTGGTAGGCGCGATCATCGAACAGGTCGATGCCGCACATGAGGTTTTCGATCCAGTCCATAAAATCGCTGATGGCCTTCTTGCCAATGATGGGCGCGCCGTGCTGGGGCACCAGCATGGCGATGTCCAGCTGGCGCGCCATGCGCACCCACAGCCGCAGGATCTTGTTGGACACCATGTAGCGGCGGTGAAAAGCCTCCATGCGCGGAATGTGCGGGGCCAGATCGGTGACGGGAATGCGCGCCTCGGCCCCCGATGTCATCGACACCCCGAGGTCGCCCGTGAACAGGATGCGGCTGACCGGATCGTAGAAATGGAAGTTGCCCTCCGAGTGCATGAAATGCGCTGGCAACAGCACCAGTTCATGACGCCCCAATGGCAGATGCCCACCACCGTCCGGCACACCGATCACCCGGTTTTCCGTCTTGCCCACCTTGGTGAAATGCGGGGCAAACCGCTCCCATACCCGTGAAATCACCAGCAAGGCCTTGGTGCTGGTCATCCAGCGGTCCAGCGAGGCAATGATGTCCGGATCGGCGTGCGATGCGATCACATACGACAGCTTGCTGGGCATGAAATGTTTGGACATCCCCATGAACAGTTCATTGAAGGCGAGGTTGCCGCCGGGGTCGATGATGGCGCCCGTGTCGCCGTCCACGATCAGAAACTGGTTCGATTGAACTGCTTGCCCATCTTCCTCGATGAGGTCGGTGAACATCAGGCAGGCGTGATTCTTGTCGCGATAAAGTTCCAGTGCCATGTCGAAGCTGTCTCGTAATAAAGTATTCACTGTATGACAGCATTGTTTCCAGTGCTTGATACAAATCAAACCTGCAGCCCTCGCCCTTGGCGATAGCCGTCAACCCCGTCGTTAACGCGGCACCGATGCGGGCGGCGTAGCAGCGGCGGGCGCCGGTGCGGTCTTTGCGGGGGAGAGTGTTTCAGGCAGCGTGGCCCGTTGCCTGGCCTCAGGCGCGCCGGGGAGGTACAAGGGGCCACGCTGGCCGCAACCCGCCAATGCTGCCGCAATCGCAGCAAGGGCAATGGTTCTGACTAGAATTTGGGAAACTTTCAACATGCGTAAATTGTAATGACCGACCTTGAATTCCTGGACCAGGCCGAAAAACTGCTGCTTGCCGTTGAACGCAACTGTGATCGCATCAACGACGATGGTGATGCGGATGTGGACAGCCAGCGCACAGGCGGCATGGTGACCCTGACATTTCCCAACCGCAGCCAGATCATCATCAATCTGCAAAAACCGCTGCATGAAGTGTGGATGGCTGCCAAGTCGGGCGGCTACCATTACCGGTTTGACGGATCGGCCTGGCAAGACACCAAAGGTGCCGGCGAATTCTTCAGCCACCTGAGCCGGGATGCTTCGCAGCAGTCTGGCATATCTCTTCGGTTCGCGGCCTGAAAAAAAGCGCCCTTGCTCCTCCTGCCATATTCGCCGGATCCGGGCGTTTGACCCCGCCTTGCGTTGGCAAGGGCAGGGATCGCATGTCAAAAGGGGTATCCGTGTTGAGATCGTGAACAGGTTCTGAGGGTCCCGCACGATTTCAGGGTGCAGAGGTTCAGTTGCGGAACAGATCGAGGATGCGATTGCGCTCCTCGGTCGGTGGTGGCGCCTGGGGTGCCACGGTTGCTGGCATGGTGGAGCGATCTTGCAGGCCCACGTTCGCAACCCCTGCGTTGCGTGCATATTCCTCATAGAACCACTCACCACCCACATTCACCACACCTGGCGGCACGGTGGTTTCCATGACTGGCACTCCCTTGAGGGCGCGTTCCATGAAGTTGATCCACACCGGCAAGCTCAACCCGCCCCCGGTTTCACGGCTGCCCAGGTTGCGAGGCTTGTCGTAGCCAATCCAGGTCACTGCGGTCAGGGTGGGTTGATACCCTGCAAACCACGCGTCCACAGCGTCATTGGTGGTGCCTGTCTTGCCATGCAGGTCCGACCGCTTGAGGGTGGCTTGCGCCCGTGCGGCAGTCCCTGAGCGGGTAACCTCTTGCAGCATGTTGTCCATGATGAAGGCATTTCTTGCATCGATGGCGTGTGGCAGGTCGCTGGAAGCGGGAGGAGGGTTTTCGGAAATCACACGGCCCTTGTGATCGGTCACGCGGGCAATCAGCCAAGGGTTGATGCGGTAGCCGCCATTGGCAAACACCGAGTAAGCCGATGCCATCTGCAATGGAGTGACCGAGCCCGCTCCCAATGCCATGGTCAGGTAGGCGGGGTGTTTTTCTGCCTCGAATCCGAACCGGGTCACCCATGCCTGCGCCGTCTTGGGTCCTACCGCCTGCAAGATGCGGATGGAGACCATGTTCTTGGATTTGGCAAGACCCGTGCGCATCGTCATGGGGCCATCGTACTTGCCGTCGTAGTTCTTGGGCTCCCAGGGTGGGCCGCCGGTAACGCCTGCATCAAAAAAGAGAGGGGCGTCGTTGATGACGGTGGCCGGGGTGAAACCCTTCTCCAGTGCGGCAGAGTAGATAAACGGCTTGAAGCTGGACCCTGGCTGGCGCCAGGCCTGCACTGCGTGGTTGAATTTGTTCTTGTCAAAATCAAAACCACCCACCAGTGCCTTGATGGCGCCACTGCGCGGATCCAGCGCTACCAAGGCGCCCTCCACCTCGGGCAATTGCGTGATTTCCCAGGCGTTCTTGGGTGACCTGACCACACGAATCACGGCACCGCGGCGAATCTTGATGTTGGGCGGGGCCTTTTCGCTCAACCCGGATTGGGCGGGTTTGAGCCCATCGCCCGTGATCTCCAGAGTATCGCCATTGGCGCGCGCCGCCACAATCTTGCGTGCCGTGGCCTGCAGCACCACCGCTGCCATGACATCGCCATTGTCCGGATGACTGGCCAGCGCTTCGTCGATTGCGTCCTCCACTTCCTCTGGAGCCGCGGGCAAGGCCACGAATTGTTCAGGGCCGCGGTATTGCTGGCGTCGTTCATAGTCCATGATGCCGCGGCGCAGGGCCGCATAGGCGGCATCCTGGTTGGCTGCGTTCAGCGTGGTGTATACGTTCAAGCCGCGGGTGTAAGCCTCATTGCCATATTGGCTGAAGATCAGTTGCCGCACCATCTCGGCCACATATTCGGCATGGACACGGGTGTTGTCCTGACCTGAGCGGATTTTGATTTCTTCCTTCTTTGCGGCTGCTGCTTCCTCGGCTGTGATGAAACCGTTTTCTTCCATCCGTTCAATGATGTAGAGCTGGCGTGCCCGGGCACGCCTGGGGTTGCTGATGGGGTTGTAGGCAGAGGGTGCCTTGGGCAGGCCTGCCAGCATCGCTGCTTCGGCAATGGAGACCGACCTGAGCGGCTTGCCAAAATAGGCCTCGGATGCGGCTGCAAATCCATAGGCCCGGTTGCCCAGGTAAATCTGGTTCATATAAATTTCGAGAATCTGGTCTTTTGTGAGCAAATGTTCGAGTTTGAATGTCAGTAAGATTTCGTAAATTTTTCGCGTAAATGTTTTCTCTGATGACAGATAAACATTGCGGGCTACCTGCATGGTGATGGTTGAAGCCCCCTGGCTTTTCACGCGCCCCAGATTGGCCAGAACTGCGCGCAGCATTCCCTTGTAATCGACGCCACCGTGCTGGAAGAATCGGGTGTCTTCAATGGCCAGCACCGCATCTTTGACCACGGTGGGAATCTCCCGGATGGGGGTCAGATTGCGCCGCTCTTCGCCGAACTCTCCCAGCAGCGCGCCTTCGGCTGAGTACACCCGCAACGGCAGCTTGGGCCGGTAGTCCGCAAGGTCAGAGACGTCTGGAAGATTGGGGTAGGCCATGGCCAGCGCAACGCCGATGGTCAGAAGCAAGGCCAGTGCCCCCGCCAACCCGAGCCCGCCGATCCACAGGAATGCGCGAAAAATCCAGCGTAGCCAGCCAGGGCGTCGGCCAGTCGCGGAAACAGCTGGCTTGTGAGGTTGTTTTGGGGAGGTGGGGGGCGCCATATCGCTCCGGAAGGAAAAGAGCCGCCATTATAAAAACGGCAATCTCGGGCTTGGTTATTTGGGAAAAATCATGCAGTCACGGCCGCCATCGGTGGTCGGTGACTACGTCAAACGCATTGCGGCATGATGAAGAATCGTCTGCTTTTGGCAACATTCGAAAGAATGCCGGTGGCCAAAACGCTTTGCCGGAGAACTATCTTACTGATAGCATTTATGTGAAATGTTAAGTTTTGTTGCATCATTTTGGCAAGTTACAGGAGACCAATTTTGTTCTCAACGGGGTCTTTTTTTAGTCGCCAGCCCGCACCGCTGCTGGGTATCGACATCAGTTCCTCCAGCGTCAAGCTGGTGGAGTTGGGGCATGACAAGGCTGGTGGGCTGGTGCTTGAGCGTTGCGCAATCGAGCCGTTGGAGCGTGGCTGGATCACGGACGGTAACATCGAAAAATTCGATGAGGTGGCCGAAGCGCTGCGTCGGCTCGTCAAAAAAAGCGGCACCCGCACCAGGAACGTTGCCCTCGCGCTGCCTCCATCGGCGGTCATCACCAAGAAGATCACATTGCCTGGTGGCATGACGGAGCAGGAACTCGAGGTCCAGGTCGAGTCCGAGGCGAACCAGTACATTCCCTTTTCCCTCGATGAGGTCAGCCTGGACTTCTGTGTGATCGGGCCCAGCAAAAATGCGCCCGGCGACGTGGACGTATTGCTTGCGGCCTCGCGGCGGGAAAAAGTGCAAGACCGGCAAGGTCTTGCCGAAGCCGCTGGCCTCAAGCCCGTGATCGTTGACATCGAGTCGCACGCATCCAGGCTTGCGGCCGGGCGGCTGATCGAAGCACTGCCCAACAAGGGTGTGGACGCATTGGTCGCGCTGTTTGAGGTGGGTGCGCTCACGACGAGCATGCAGGTCATCCGCAATGAAGAAGTCCTTTATGACCGAGACCAAGCCTTTGGCGGAGCGCAGTTGACGCAACTTATCGTGCGGCAATATGGTTTTTCCGTCGAAGAGGCCGAAAGCAAGAAGCGCAGCGGCGATCTTCCGGAGGATTACCAAGGGGCAGTCCTTCGTCCATTCGTGGAAAGCATGGCGCAGGAAATTGGCCGGGCACTGCAATTCTTCTTTACCAGCACACCGCACAACCGCGTGGATCACATCATGCTGGCTGGCGGATCGGCACCATTGCCCGGCTTGACAGAAGCCGTCACCCAGCAAACTGGCTTCGCTTGCAGTACAGCAAATCCGTTTGACGGAATGGAGATCGGAAGTTCCGTGCGGCTGAAAAAAATGGTGCGTGAAGCGCCCTCCTATCTCACTTCGTGTGGTTTGGCAATGCGGAGGTTTCTGCAGTGATACTGATCAATCTGCTCCCGCACCGGGAGGCTGCGCGCAAACGCCGGCGTGAGGTCTTTCAGGCGACCATGTTTGCATCGTTTCTGTTGGGTATCGCCATTGCGGGGGCCATTTATTGGTGGTTTCAGGTGATGATTGCAGACCAGCAAGACAAGAACAATTTTTTGCAAAGTGAAATCAAGGTCCTTGAAGGGCAAATCAAGGAAATTGCAACCATTGAAGAAGAGATTGCCGCCTTGCGTGCACGGCAGAAGGCCGTGGAGGACTTGCAGTCTGACCGCAATTTGCCCGTGCATCTGCTGAACGAACTCGTCAAGCAATTGCCGGATGGTGTCTACATCACCAGCCTGAAACAGGCCGAGCAAACCATTTCCATGCAAGGCATGGCGCAATCCAATGAGCGCGTTTCGGAAATGTTGCGCAATCTCGCCAACAACTCCCCCTGGTTCTCGAAACCGGAGTTGGTGGAAATTGTCGCCAGCAATGTCGCGCTGACTCCCCGTGATCAACGCCGTGTTGCCGCTTTCAATCTGAAATTTCAGCTCGTGCGGTCCAGCGAAGCCCAAAAGGCCTTGGATGCTGCCAGCTCGGTTGCGACTGCCTCTGCTGGAAAGTAAGCCATGGCAAAAAAACAAGCTTCGAAAATCGATTTTGCTGCGTTGCAAAGCAACCTGGAGCGGCAGTTTAAAAATCTCGACACCAAAGATCCCTCCCTTTGGCCGCCATTGCCGCAGTATCTGCTGTGTGCGTTGATCGCGATTGGTGCGGTAGTAGTTCTCTGGTTTGTTCAGCTGACCGATTACCAGGCAGAGCTCGACATGGAGCGTTCCAAAGAAGTCACCCTTCGGGAAGACTACACAAAGAAACTCGTCAAGGCAGTCAGCCTTGAGGCACTCAAGAAGCAGCGCGAGCAGGTGCAGCAATATGTGATTCAGCTTGAAAAACAATTGCCCAGCAAGGCAGAAATGGCCGCATTATTGTCTGATATCAACCAGGCAGGTTTAGGCCGGAGTCTGCAGTTTGATCTGTTTCGCCCTGGCCAAATCGTTGTTCGTGATTATTATGCTGAGCTTCCCATCGCTGTTCGGGTCACCGGAAAGTACCACGACATAGGGTATTTTGCGTCTGATGTTGCCCATCTGTCTCGCATCGTCACCTTGAACAATATCTCCATTGCGCCCGCAGGCAAGGAGGCAGGCACGCTGACCATGGACGCCACGGCAAGAACTTTCCGTTACCTGGATCCTGAAGAGGTTCAGGCGCAGAAGAAAGCCGGAGGTAAGAAATGATGCGGACTGGCCGACTTGTATTGATCTGTTGTGCAGCGGTTCTGAGCGCTTGCGGTCCGACGGCAGAGGGCGAGCTGCGCCAGTGGATGGCCGAGCAGCGCGCAACCACCAAGCCACGCATCACACCCCTGACCGAACCCAAGCAGTTTCAGCCGCAAGCTTATACGGTGGAAAGCGGTGTAGAGCCCTTCAGCCAGATCAAACTCACGCAGGCATTGACGCGCGACTCGGTTCAGTCGGCCGCCAATGCAACGCTGATTGCGCCAGAAATGGCGCGCAGAAAAGAACCATTGGAGGCATTTCCCCTGGATGCCATGGCAATGGTCGGAAGCCTGAATAAAACAGGTACTCCCACGGCACTTCTCAAAGTCGATAACCTGCTGTACCAGGTTCGGGTGGGTAATTATCTGGGGCAGAACTACGGGAAAATCATCAAGATTTCTGAAAACGCGATTGTTTTGCGCGAAATAGTGCAAGACGCCACGGGGGATTGGATAGAGCGCACCGCATCGCTTGATCTGCAGGAGGGAAAAAAATGACAATGAAAAATATCTGGATTTTGAGCCGCTACCGAAATGTCGCATTTGCAATGGTGGCCGTGCTGGCCACAACTGCTGCCATGGCGCAAAGTGCCATTGAGGCCGTCACCGGCACCATGCAGGGTGGTGCAGAAGTTGTGCGTGTAGAGCTATCGCAGCCACTCTCCGCTGTTCCTACCGGCTTTGCCATTCAATCGCCGGCGCGCATTGCGCTGGATTTCCCGGGAACCACCAATGCAATGGGGCGGTCCGTTATCGATGTGAACCAGGGAAACCTCAAGTCCATCAACGTCGTGCAAGCTGGCGATCGGTCTCGACTGGTGTTGAATCTCAAGCAGGCCACCTCTTACCAGGCTGAACTGCAAGGCAAGACACTGCTTATTTCACTATTGCCTGTTGCCACCTCGGCAGCAGCTTCGCCGCAGTCCACGACCACGATCTTTGCAGAAGGCGGCGGCGGCAGCGACTCGCATCCTTTGAAGGACATTGATTTTCGCCGGGGTGCGGACGGTTCTGGCCGCATCATCGTCAGCCTTGCCAACAGCCAGGTCGGTGTGGACCTGCAACGGCAAGGCAAGGGGCTCAACGTCGATTTTCTGCATTCATCCTTGCCAGAAGGGCTGCGCCGGCGCCTTGACGTGACCGATTTTGGAACCCCCGTTCAGCTGGTGACAACCTCCCAGCAAGGTGACCGCGTTCGCATGGTCATAGAGCCCGTTGGCGACTGGGAGCACAGCGCCTACCAGAGCAACGATCAGTTTGTCGTGGAGATTCGCCAGAAGAAGGTGGATTTGAGCAAATTGACCCAGGGGCCTGGCTACAGCGGCGAAAAACTCTCGCTGAATTTTCAGAACATCGAAGTCCGCTCCTTGCTTCAGGTCATCGCAGATTTCACCAATTTCAACATCGTGACATCCGACACCGTGACGGGCGCGCTCACGCTTCGCTTGAAGGACGTCCCATGGGATCAGGCCCTGCAGATCATCATGGATGCCAAGGGCCTGGGCATGCGCAAATCAGGAACGGTGCTGTGGATTGCTCCCAAGGATGAGATTGATGCACGCACCAAGAAAGACCTTGAAGCTGCATTGGCCATCCAGAAACTGGAGCCCCTCAAAACGCAGGCTTTCCAGCTCAATTACGCCAAAGCGGCAGACATGCTCACACAACTGACAAATAGTTCAAGCAGTGGTGGCAGTGGTACTAACACACGATTCCTGACCGAGCGGGGGAGTGCCATTTCTGAGCCTCGCACGAATCAACTCTTTGTGACAGACACGCCCAGCAAACTGGAAGACGTGCGCCAATTGCTCTTGACGCTGGATGTTGCAGTGCGTCAGGTTTTGATTGAGGCGCGCATTGTCGAGGCGCGAGATACATTTGGTCGCTCGCTGGGGGTGCGTTTGGGTGGTGCCGACCTGCGTGCCAACCGCGGTGGCGATGGCGGCTACAGTATTGGCGGCGACAACCGCGTGGTGTTTGGTACCGGTTACAGCAATGCCGTGGCATCCAGCGGTGCGGGCGGCACCACCAACGTCGATGGCAATTTCGTCAACCTGCCTGCCAGCCTGTCCAACGTCAGCAGTGTGGGGAGTTTTGCACTTTCCATATTCAACTCCGCTGCCAACAGATTCCTGACGCTTGAACTTTCGGCCATGGAGGCTGACGGCAAGGGCAAAATCATATCGAGTCCCCGAATAATTACCGCCGATCAAACCAAGGCCCTGATTGAGCAAGGTACGGAATATCCTTATTCAGTAACCGCTCCCAATGGGGCCACGACATTGGCCTTCAAGAAAGCAGTCTTGAAGCTGGAGGTGACTCCACAGATAACCCCCGAGGGAAACATCATTCTTGATCTGGACGTCAATAAGGACAGCCGGGGTGAAACCACCACGCAGGGTGTAGCCATCGACACCAAACACATCAAGACACAAATCCTGATTGAAAACGGCGGCACCGTGGTGATTGGCGGCATTTTTGAAATGGAAGACACCAATCAGGAAAACAAGATTCCATTGCTGGGTGATGTGCCGGTGGTGGGTAATTTGTTCAAGAGCCGGACGAAAGAGTCTTCGAAACGTGAAATGTTGGTTTTTATTACGCCGAAGGTCATTACTGACCGTGGGCCAGTGCGATAAGTAAATTCATGAGGGGTGAAAAAATGCGAAAACTATTCAGAATATTGACTGTGCCGTTGATGGCCGTATTGGTTGCATGCGGTGGTGGTGGTGGTGACCCCGGCACTTCCAGCAGCGGTGGTGGCTCGGGTGGTACTGCGATCAGTGGGACTGTGACCGTCCAGGCGTACAGCCGCGTCGCTGGCGAGGATGTGGCGGTGAGCAGCTTCTCATCCTCCGATCTCACAGTGCGCGCCAAGGCGACCGTCAAAGACTCATCCGGCAACGCCATAGCGAATGCCATCGTCACTTTTTCTGAAAGTGGTCCTGGCTTGCTGGCATTCATGCCGGGATCGGCGACGGCCCTCACCAATAGTGCTGGCGTTGCTGAGATCGATTTGAAGGCTGCAACCGTGACGTCGCAGGGGGCAACACAGCTTGTCGCAACGGCGGCCGTGACCAGCAAGACGGGCACGGAAGTCTCTTT
>WOZN01000398.1:1376-10496 GCA_011620245.1 Acidovorax sp. | reverse complement strand
CCATTGAGCAGCGTCAGCAGCGCGATCAGCAGAAAATCCATGAATCAAAAGGTAAGAGGAACACGATGGCACTTTACTGTATTGGCGATATCCAGGGTTGCGACACCGCGCTGGGGCGCCTGCTCGAGCTGATCGGCTTTTCCGCAAGCCGAGATACCGTTTACCTTCTGGGCGACCTCGTCAACCGGGGCCCGGACTCCGCTGCCGTGCTGCGCCGCTGCATGGCGCACGGCGATGCCATGCGCCCCCTGCTGGGCAACCATGACCTGCACCTGCTGGCGGCCGCCCATGGCGCCCGCAAACCCACGCGGCGCGACACGCTGGCCAGCGTGCTCGATGCGCCAGACCGCGAGGCGCTGCTGCAATGGCTGCGCATGCAGCCGCTGGCCCGCCAGCATATGCACGGCGGCAAACCTTTGCTGATGGTGCATGCCGGGGTTCTGCCTTCCTGGACTGCGGCCGACACCATGGACCTGGCCAACGAAGTGCACCATGTTTTGCGGGGGCCCGATCTGCCCGCATTTCTGCAGCAGATGTATGGCAACACCCCGGACCACTGGGACGCCCGTCTCACCGGACCGGATCGCCTGCGGGTGGTCGTGAATGCGCTCACACGGCTGCGTTTTTGCTCGGCGCAGGGGGTGATGGATTTCGAGAGCACCGAGAGCGCCAATGCACCCCCTCCTGGGCTCATGCCCTGGTTTGATGTGCCAGGCCGTGGCACAGCCGACACCCTGGTCGCATTCGGGCACTGGGCCACCCTGGGCTGGCTGAACCGCCCGAAATGCCTGGGCCTGGATACGGGCTGCGTGTGGGGCGGCTGCCTGAGCGCCGTGCGCTTTGGCCGCTCTCTGGACGAACGCGAACTGCTGCAGGTGCATTGCGAACAAGCCCAAACCCCTGGCGTCTGAAGGAGTCGCCTTCACAACATGTTCATGATCTCAGGCCGCGCCGCGCGCCAGGGCTGCCGCCATGCCAGCGCAATACCACGCGCCTGCGTCGCCCGCGACCACCAGCGCCGGCCCGGCCTGGGCGCCCTCGCCATCATCCCTATTGCTCCGGCCCGGTGAGATTTGAACCAATCGCCCTGAGCCCTTCGACAGGCTCAGGACAGGCCTGTCGAAGGGCTCAGCCTGAACGGTAGATACATCAAAGGGCCGGATCAACAGGGTGAATCACTGCTCCGAGGTTTCCGGCTGCGCGGCCTTGAACAGGGCTGCCACCTTGCGCTTGGGCTTGATGTTGGCCGAAACGCCACTGCGGGCAGCTGGTTTGGCCGCGGCCTCCCAGGCAGGTGCGGTTTCGGTACTGCTCGCCTCATACGGCTTTTCGAAGAACGGGTCGCGCGAGGCCACGGCAGGACGGAAGCCCCGGTAATTTTCACGCGGCTCCCGGGGTTCACGGTGCTCCCGGCGCTCACTGCGCTCGCGAATCGTCGGCGGGGGAATCGCATCGCGCGGGTCCCCTGTTTCGCCCGCTTCGCGCCAGGCGCGGCGGCCATCATTGATACGGCCACGGGGCTTGTCTTCGTCGTATTCGAGGGCCTCGATATCGAGCTTGGTCTTGAGCAGCTTCTCGATGTCGGCCACCAGGCGGGCATCACTGCCCGATACCAGGGTGACGGCCAGGCCCGAGGCGCCGGCACGGCCCGTGCGGCCAATGCGGTGCACATAGTCTTCGGCATTGAACGGCACGTCGAAGTTGAACACGGCGGGCACGTCCTTGATGTCCAGGCCGCGCGCGGCCACATCGGTGCATACCAGCAGATCGACCTCGCCGCTCTTGAAGGCTTCGAGGGCCTTCAGACGCTCGTCCTGGCTTTTGTCGCCATGCAGGGCAGTGGTCTTGAGGCCTTCGCGCTCCAGGCTGCGGGCCAGGCGCGCGCAACCGAGCTTGCTGTTCACGAAGATGAACGCCTGCTTGATGCCGCGTGTGCGCAGCACCTGGTGGATGGCGCGGCGCTTGTCTTCGTCGTTGACGCTGTAAAAGCGCTGTTCGACCGTGGAGGCCGTCTCGTTGGGGCGGGCCACCTCGATGGTGACCGGGTTTTGCAGGTAGCTGCCGGCCAGGCGCTTGATCTCGGGCGAAAAGGTGGCGCTGAACAAGAGCGTGGTGCGCTGCTTGGGCAGGTACGAAAGAATGCGCTGCAGGTCAGGCAGAAAGCCGATGTCGAGCATGCGGTCGGCCTCGTCGAGCACCACGTATTCGACCTGGTTGAGCACCGCGTTCTTGGCCTCGATATGGTCGAGCAGGCGGCCCGGAGTGGCCACCAGCACTTCCACGCCCTTCTTCAGCTCCAGCGTCTGCGGCTTCATGTCCATGCCGCCAAACACCACGGTGCTGCGCAGCTTGGTGTATTTGGCATACAGCGCAATCTGCTGCGCCACCTGGTCGGCCAGCTCGCGCGTGGGCAGCAGCACCAGTGCGCGCACGGGGTGGCGGGCGGGCGAGGTGGAACTGCTCTCGTACTTGAGCAGGCGCTGCAGCAGGGGCAGTGAAAACGCCGCCGTCTTGCCGGTGCCCGTCTGGGCTGCACCCATGACGTCTTGCCCTGTGAGCACCACCGGAATGGCCTGCTCCTGGATGGGCGTCATGGACTCGTAGCCCATTTCGGCCACGGCGCGCGCCAGCGGCTCGGCCAGCGATAGATTGGAAAAAGAACTTGTCATTTAGCCCACTATTGTCGCACCGGTGGCAAATATGGCGATATTTTGAGCGTTGCCCCTCGCACGACGGCTGCAAAGCGCGGCCGCCTGGCATCTATGGATAGCTATGTTTTTTATAGCTACAAGCGCTTTATCCATAAGCGCTACCACTCATTTGACTGGTATTTTCACTCCCGCGATGCAGACACAGAAGGCGCCACTGCGACACCCGCACGCGGCACCACGAACTCAAAGATTGCGGCTGGAAAACGTGTCGCAGCCCTTGACGCTGCCATTTTGCAGACCGTTGTGGAACCAGCGCTGGCGCTGGGCGCTGCTGCCATGCGTGAAGCTCTCGGGCACCACGGCGCCGCCGCCTGCACGCTGCAGGGCAGCGTCGCCGATTTTTGCGGCAGCGTTCATGGCCTCCTCCACGTCCCCCTGCTCCAGAATCTGGCGCGCGCTCTGTGCGTGGTGCGCCCACACGCCCCGTGGAGAACGGTAGAAAAGTGAAAGGCGGGAAAGCCCCCGCCTGCAGTCGCACAGCGCAGTGCGCGCAGGCGCCAGGCCTGCGCCCTGCGTGCATCAGTTGAGCTTGCCCAGGTTGAGCAGCCAGGTTTCGCCGTTGTTCTCGTCCACACCGTCGTTGTCGTTGACCAGCAGGGCATCGCCATTGGCCAGCACTGCCAGGCCCTCGATCTTCTCGACCACCAGGCCGTTGGTCTTGCGCAGGTCGGGCAGCACGTCGCGCACCAGGGTCTTGCTCAGCGTGGCGCCATTGGCCACGCCGCTCAGGTCGATGCGGTAGAGCTTTTTGACGCGAGCATCGGGGCCGCCCTGGTTGTCACGCTCGATGACCAGAAAGCGGTTGTTGCCCAGCGCAGTGATGTCCGACAGCCCCACCCAGCCCTTGTTGGGCGAAGTGACAGCGTCCAGCGGATAGAACATGAACTGCCAGGTCTTGGCGGCCAGGTCGTACACGCCGATGCGCGGCTGGGTCTCGCCCGCCCAGGCGCGCTGGAAGGCCACCACCAGCTTGCCGTTGGACTCGGCAATGCCCTCAAAGCCAAAGCGCTGCTGCTTGGCGTTCACGTCGGCAGGCAGTTCGATGATGTCTTCAATCACGCCGATGGCCGAGAGCTTGAAGACCAGGTTGGCCGACAGCACCGGGCGCGCCGCCTCGCCCACCGTGCCGTTTCCTTCGGAGGCAACCCAGAAGCCACCAGCCGAGGCCAGCGAAATGCCTTCGGGGTCGAGATTGACGCTGCCGTCGGGGTTGACCAACGCGGCCAGATCAGTGGCGTCGAAGGCGTTCGCGTCCTTGGCAGCGGGCAGCGCCGCGGCCAGGGCCGCGATCTTGCCGTTCGGGTCGGTGATGCGGATCTCGCGCTTGAGGCTGGCCGGCTTGACGCTGGTGTCGATCTCGAAAATCCGGTTGCCACGGAAGAAGCTGTCATCCACGCCATACACCACGGTGCCGCTGGTCGCGGCCACCAGGCCCGACATGGCAGACCAGGGAATGGGCGTGCCATCGGCGCGGTTCACCGACTGGATGGTCGGGTAGGCCGCGGATGCGCTCTGGTACTGGTAGATGTTGAGCGCCGAGCGCAAGGTAGAACTGGTGGCGCGGTCGTCGTTCTCGCTGGCCGCGATCAGCAGGTTGCGCGAGGGGACGGCCAGCACGCCTTCGGGCGCCAGCGCTGCGGGCAGCACCTGCTTGAACATGGGCTGGTTTTTCTGGCCCATGTCGTACACGGCCAGCACGCTGGAGCGCTCGGAGGCCACAAACAGGTAGTCGGTGCCGTCAAAACGGCCAAAGGCCACGTTCTCGGGCTCATTGCCCTTGGCATCCGACCGCTTGTCGTTGGTGTGGCCGATGCGCGCAATCAGGTGCTCCAGGGTGTTGCCGGCGTCGTAGACCACCGTGCCATCGCTGTTGAAAATGGTGAAGCCACGGCTGCCACCGTTCAGGTCGCCTTCGTTGGCTGTGGCGAACTGGGTCTTGGAGAACCATGTCACACCATCGGGCTCGCGCAGGCGATTGGCCTGGGTTTGCGTGAGGCTGACGATGTTGGGGCGGGGAGCATCGGTCAGATCGACCTGGTTCAGGGTGACAGCGCCGGCACTGAAATGCCGGGTGACCTTGCCAGAGGCCAGATCGACCAGCGCAATGTGGTTGTTCTCTTGCAGCGTGACCACGGCCACGTTGTCATCGTTGATGGAAACGTACTCGGGCTCGGCATCTTCGGGGAACAGCGTCGCCAGGCCCTTGAGTTCCACAACCCGGGTTTTCCAGGTGGCGGGCGCGCCCACCGAGTCCACGATGGTCAGGTAGCCCGAAGGCGCCTGGGGCGGTGCGCCATTGCCCAGGCTCTCGTCGCGCTCGTTCTCGATGACCACGGCCACATACTTGCCGTCCATGCTGCGCGCCACCGAATCGGGCTGGCCACCCAGCTGGATCTCGGTGACCACCGTGCGCTTGGCGATGTCCACCACCACCAGCTTGCCCGAGGCGTTGATGAAATTCTGCGAGGTATTCACCGCCACCAGCGCATGGCTGCCCAGCACGGTGACCGAGGTGGGCTCGCCGCCCATGGTCAGGCGACCCAGGGCCTTGGGGTTGGCGGGATCGCCGATGTCCACAAACCCGACCTCGCCCTTGAGGCTGTTGGTGTAGACCAGGGTCATGCCGTCTTCACTGGCGGCGACGATTTCTGCCGCCGTGGGCGTGCTGTCTTCGCACGAGGCGCCCACCTGCGAGCACACCGCAAATGTGGCCAAGCGGTTGAAGAACTTGCCAGGATTGCTGACCGAGGGAACATCTACCGGGCCGTCGTCGCTGCCGCCACACGCAGCCAAAAGCCCGGACAAGGCCACGCCAACCGCCAGTGCAATCGCTGATTTCTTCATGGAAACTCCAGATGGATAAAAGGGCCCAATCTATGAAGCTTCTATTTCAGTGGTTTGACAGCTCACGCCAATGCGCCGGCGCCTCCTGACACCGCCATGTGAGGCCGCCGGGTGCGGGCGATGCTCAGGCCCGGGGCAGCGTCACGCCCACCTGGCCCTGGTATTTGCCGCCCCGGTCCTTGTAGGAGACTTCGCAGACGTCGTCCTTGTCGCTCTCGAAAAACAGCACCTGCGCGCAGCCCTCGCCCGCGTAGATGCGCGCGGGCAGCGGTGTGGTGTTGGAAAATTCCAGCGTCACATAACCTTCCCATTCGGGCTCGAACGGCGTGACGTTGACGATGATGCCGCAGCGCGCGTAGGTGCTTTTGCCCAGGCAGATGGTGAGCACGTTGCGCGGAATGCGAAAGTATTCCACCGTGCGCGCCAGCGCGAAGCTGTTGGGCGGAATGATGCAGCTGTCGCCGTGAAAATCGACGAAGCTTTTTTCGTCGAAGTTCTTCGGGTCCACCACCGTGCTGTGGATGTTGGTGAACACCTTGAATTCGGGGGCGCAGCGGATGTCGTAGCCGTAGCTGCTGGTGCCATAGCTGATGATTTTTCGCCCCTCGACCTCCCGCACCTGGCCGGGCTCGAAGGGCTCGATCATGCCGTGCTCGGCCGCCATGCGGCGGATCCATTTGTCGCTTTTGATGCTCATGGTGGGGCTCCTCGCCAGTACTGCGTTACTATGTTTTTGATAGCTATCAGCGCTTGACCATCAAGCGCAAGAGCCGTATTTTGCTTGAGAAATGACCGTTCTCTCCACCAGCCGGTCATCGCCCAGCACGATCATGGCGAACAGCAGCTCATCGAGGCTGCCCGCCTGGGCCGTGCGGCGCGCCAGCAGCGGCGTGGCCTGGGGGTTGAGCACGACAAAATCGGCCTCGCAACCGGGCTGCAGATTGCCCACCACGCCCGCCAGGCCCAGCGCCCTGGCGGCGCCTGCCGTGTGCTGCCACCACAGGTGCTGGGGCGACAGGCTCAGGCCGCGCCTGGTCTGCATTCCTGCGACGGTGGTGCGGCCCACGCAATACGCCGCCAGCATGGTGTGAAACGGGCTGAAGCTGGTGCCGCCGCCCACATCGCTCGCCAGCCCGTAGCCCATGCCCGCGCGGTCGGCCCCGGCATAGTCGAAAAAACCGCTGCCCAGAAACAGGTTGCTGGTGGGGCAGATGGCCGCCACCGCCCCGGTGTCGCGCATCAGCGCGCGGTCATGCTCGTCCAGATGGATGCAGTGGGCATAGACGGCGCGCTCGCGCAGCAGGCCGAAGTCGCCATACACCGACAGGTAGCTGCGCGATGCCGGAAACAGCTCGCGCGCCCAGCGGATTTCATCGGGGTTCTCGGCCACATGCGACTGGATCCACACATCCGGATAACGCGCGGCCAGTTCGCCTGCCCCGCGCAGTTGCTCGGGTGTGCTGGTGGGCGCAAAGCGCGGCGTGATGGCATAGCCCAGGCGGTCCACGCCATGCCAGCGCTGGATCAGGGCCTCGGTATCGATCAGGCTTTGCTCGGTGTCGTCGCGCACGCCGTCGGGCGAATGGCGGTCTTGCAGCACCTTGCCGGTGATCAGGCGCATCTGGTGCCGCTGCGCCTCGGTGAACAAAGCCTGCACCGAGGCAGGATGAGACGTGGCGAATGCCAGCGCCGTGGTCACGCCGTTGCGCAGCAGCTCTGCTATGAAAAACTGAGCTACCTGCGCACTGTAGTCGGGCGCGGCAAAGCGTTTTTCATGCGGAAAGATGTAATTCTCCAGCCAGGGCAGCAGGCCATCGGCCGGCGCGCCGATCACATCGGTCTGCGGAAAGTGGATGTGCATGTCCACAAACCCGGGGGCCAGGATGCGGCCCGGCAGATGCTCGATGGGCCCGCCGCCAAAACGGGGCGCCAGGTCAGACCACGCACCCGCGGCCAGTACGCGCTGGCGCCCCTGGGTATCGGGGCCCACGGCCAGCAGGCCATCCTGGTCATACAGGGCCGTGCCGTCGTCGGCAAAGCGCAAAAGGGCGGAGCGAAATACGGGCATGGCTGCTAGCTTAGCGGCAGCCGGCGCCGCCGCGCTCGACGGCCATCAGCGCGGCAGCTTGCCCTGCACCCCTTCGGCCAGCCAGTTCATCTGCAAGATCTGCGCGTCGGAAAGCGTTTTAGTAGCGCGCGTTGGCGGTGGCCACATTGACGGTCTGCCTGTAACCGGTGATGGACTCGAACCTGACCTGAGGATAGTCCTGCGCCACCTTGAGCGTGGGCTCCATGTAGCCGAAGCTGGGCGTGGCGGGCTACGTGGCGGGCTTCCCCATCCCCGATGTGCTGCAGGACCATGCGGCAAGGCTGCGCGGCGATGCCCGGTCATATGGTCAGTCCTGCTCGGCGAAGCGCTCGAAGGTTTCCTTCAGGCGGTGCTCCCACATGCGCTTGTCGGCGTTGCTGGCAAAACTGGCTTCGAAGCTGTTGAACGCCAGCTGGTAGGCGTTGCGCGGGGTCAGGCCCGTGGCGGCAAACACCTGGGTGAAGTTCTCGTTGATGTAGCCGCCAAAGTAGGCGGGGTCGTCCGAATTGACGGTGGCGCACAGGCCGGCGTCGAGCAGCTGGCGCAGGTTGTGGTCGGCCAGGCTGGGGAACACGCACAGCTTCTGGTTCGACAGCGGGCATACCGTGAGCGGGATGCGGTCTTGCGCCAGGCGCCGCATCAGGGCCGCATCGTGCACGGCCTGCACGCCATGGTCGATGCGCTCGACCTTGAGCATATCCAGGGCGCTCCAGATATAGGCTGGCGGCCCCTCTTCACCCGCATGGGCCACCAGGTGCAGGCCCAGCTCGCGGCAGCGGGCAAACACGCGGGCGAATTTTTCTGGCGGATGCCCTAGCTCGCTGCTGTCCAGGCCCACGCCCACGATCTTGTCGAGCAGCGGTTGCGCCTGCTCCAGCGTCTCGAAGGCCGACGCCTCGCTGAGGTGCCGCAAAAAGCACAGGATCAGCGTGGCGCTGATGCCCAGCTCGGCCCGCGCATCAGCGCAGGCGCGGTGCAGGCCGTTGATCACTGTCTCGATGGCCACCCCGCGCGCAATGTGGGTCTGGGGGTCGAAAAAGATTTCTGCATGCGCCACGTTATCCATGGCAGCGCGCGCAAGGTAGGCGCGAGCCATGTCGTAAAAATCCTGCTCATGCAGCAAAACGCTGGCCCCCGCGTAGTAGATGTCGAGAAAGCTCTGCAGGTTGCTGAAGGCATAGGCCTGCCGCAACGCCTCCACGCTGGCGTAGGGCAGCGGCAGGTCGTTGCGCTGCGCCAGGGCAAAGATCAGCTCGGGTTCGAGCGAGCCTTCGATATGGATATGCAGCTCAGCCTTGGGCATGGCGCGCAGCAGCTCTTGCAGGCGCGGTGCGGAAACAGGGGGCACTTTGAACATCAGCAGACTCCGAATGTGATGCCGCACATGATGCCTTGCCTGCGGCGACATGCAAACGGCACGCACCCGCGGCGCAGCCACTGCCAGCAAAGAAAAGGCCACACGAAGGCCGCCCGAAG
>WOZN01000398.1:0-1276 GCA_011620245.1 Acidovorax sp. | reverse complement strand
CCCTTATTTCTTGTCGCCGCCAGGAATCCTGCCTTCCACGCCCTTGACGTAGAAGTTGATGCTCCCCAGGAACCTGTCGTCGGCCACCATGTCTTTTTCCAGCACGGGCTTGCCGTCCTGGCCCAAGATCGGGCCCTTCCAGATCTGGAAGCTGCCGTCGGCCAGGCCCTTCTTGACTTCCTCGACCTTGGCCTTGGTGTCTGCCGGCACGTCGTCGGCGATGGCGACGATGTCGATCGCCCCTTCCTTCACGCCCCACCAGCTCTGGCCCGTGGCCCAGGTGCCTTCCAGCGCATCCCTGGTGGCCTTGATGTAGTAAGGCCCCCAGTTGACCACGGCCGATGCCAGGTGGGCCTTGGGGCCGTAGGCGGTCATGTCGCTGTCCCAGCCGAAGGCGCGCTTGCCCTTTTCTTGCGCGGTCTTGAGCACGGCGGGCGAGTCGGTGTTCTGGAACAGCACGTCGGCGCCGCCGTTGATCAGCGACGTGGCGGCTTCGGTTTCCTTGGGCGGGCTGAACCATTCGTTCACCCAGACCACCTTGGTCTTGACCTTGGGGTTGACCGACTGCGCACCCAGCGTGAAGCTGTTGATGTTGCGGATCACCTCAGGAATCGGCACCGAGCCGACCACGCCCAAGGTATTGGACTTGGTCATGGCGCCGGCGATCACGCCCGCCATGTAGGCGCCTTCGTAGGTGCGGCTGTCATAGGTGCGCAGGTTGCCGGCGGTCTTGTAGCCGGTGGCGTGTTCGAACTTCACGCCAGGGTTGTCGGCCGCCACCTTGAGCATGGACTCCATGTAGCCGAAGGTGGTGCCGAAGATCAGCTGGTTGCCCTGGCCGACCATGTCGCGCAGCACGCGCTCGGCATCGGCCGATTCGGGCACGCTTTCCACGAAGCTGGTCACGACCTTGTCACCGAACTCCTTGTCGATGGCCTTGCGGCCGTTGTCGTGCGCAAAAGACCAGCCGCCATCGCCCACGGGGCCGACATAGGCAAATGCGATCTTCAGCGGCTCGGGCCTGGGTGCGGGCGCTTCGGCGGCAGGAGCCGGTGCGGGCGCGGGGGCCGGGGCCGGCTCTTCCTTCTTGCCGCAACCCACGAGTGCGGCAGCAGCCACGGCGGACAACGCAGCCACCTTGAGCAGGGAGCGTTTCTGGAGATCAGTCATGTCGTTTCCTTGAAAGAAAGAGGGTTTCACAATGCAAGCAAAATTTCTTGATTAGCAACATATCTCAGATAAAACCCGTTCGCCCTGAGCCTGGCCTGTCCTGAGC
>WOZN01000150.1 GCA_011620245.1 Acidovorax sp. | reverse complement strand
CAACTGCCGTTTTTAGGTTCAACCAACGGCGGCGCCTTGCAGCGCCAGCGTGCCGCTGCGCCCCGGGATCTCACCCATCCGCACCTGGTGGCGGGGCAAGTCGGCCACATTCAGCGTGGCAAACAGTTGCGCGGTGGACACCAGCTGATAACCCTGGGCCTTCCAGCCGGCGAGCAGGCGCTCGAAGGTGTCGATCAGCTTCATGCCTTCCAGCTCGGCATGCAGGGTGTAGACATGGCCTTGCGCTGGCGGCACAGCCGTCAGCGCCAACAGGTGGGCGTGCACATTGGCGGGTGTGAGCCCGTCCACCCCGATCAACTCGTCCAGGGTGGGCAATGTGCTGGGCAACTGGGGCACGCCCAGTGGCTGGCCAGAGGCGTCCACGGGCTGAAAGGGGTGCGTACCCCGGCCGTCCGATGCGTAATCGAAACCGAAGCTGCGCTCCAGCGCGTAGGCCGCCTCGTTCATCTGCCAACCGGCGGCGCCGTGGGTGCGTGGCGCAATGCCAAAAATCTCCGTGAAGCGCGCGACCGCGCGGGCCATTTCGCGGCGGGTCCAGGCGGCATCCTTGCCCGCGACATGGTCCTGCCAGCGGATATGGTCCCAGGTGTGGATGCCCACCTCAAATCCGGCGGCCTGCACCCGGCGCATCAGCGCGGCCTCGCGGCGGCCGATGTCCGGCCCCGGCAACACGGTGCCGTAGAGCAAGGTGCGAATGCCGTAATGCTCCACCACCGAAGTGCGCGACACCTTCTGCAAAAAGCCCGGCCGGAACACCCGCTGGATAGCCCGCCCGGTGTGGTCGGGCCCCAGGCTGAAGAGAAAGGTGGCGTTGGCGCCATGGCGCTGCAGCAGCTCGACCAGCCGCGGCACCCCTTCGCGCGTGCCGCGCCAGGTGTCCACATCGATCTTGAGCGCGAGCAAAGCCATCAGTCGGACAGGTCGCGCGAGGCGACGATCTGGTCGCGGTAGTAGTCGAAGATGCCGCGCAGCGCGTCGGCCATCGCCACCTGCGGCGCCCAGTCGAGGTCGGCCTTGGTGTTGTCGATCTTGGGCACGCGGTTCTGCACGTCCTGGTAGCCTTTGCCGTAATAGGAAGTCGAGGTGGTTTCGACCACCTCGACCTTTGCGGCGTTGGCGCTGTATTCCGGGTATTGGGCTGCAAGGGCCAGCATCATGGTGGCCAGCTCGCGAATGGAATAGTTGTTGGCCGGATTGCCGATGTTGTAGATCTGGCCCGAAGCCTTGCCATCGTGGTTGGCGATGATTTTCACCAGCGCGGAAATGCCGTCATCCACATACGTGAAGGCGCGCTTTTGCGCGCCGCCATCCACCAGCTGGATCGGCTCGCCGCGCACGATATGCCCCAGAAACTGGGTGATGACCCGGCTGGAGCCTTCCTTGGGGGTGTTGATGTTGTCCAGCCCGCCGCCGATCCAGTTGAACGGCCGAAACAGCGTGTAGTTGAGGCCGGCCTCCATGCCATAGGCGTGGATCACCCGGTCCATCAGCTGTTTGGCGCACGCATAGATCCAGCGCGGCTTGTTGATGGGGCCATAGACGAGTTCGGAGTTTTCCGGATCGAACTCCTCATCGTGGCTCATGCCATAGACCTCGGAGGTCGAAGGAAACACCAGGTGCTTTTTGTACTGCACGCATTGGCGCACGATCGGCAGGTTGGCTTCAAAGTCGAGCTCGAACACGCGCAGCGGATGGCTCACGTAGGTCGCAGGCGTGGCAATGGCCACCAGGGGCAACACCACATCACATTTCTTGACGTGATATTCGATCCACTCTTTGTTGATGGTGATGTCGCCTTCAAAAAAATGAAAGCGCGGGTGGTTCAGCCATTCCCGGACCCGGTCGGCGTTCATGTCCATCCCGAACACCTGCCAGTCAGTGGTGTCGATGATGCGACGGGTCAGGTGGTGGCCGATGAAGCCATCCACACCAAGAATCAGAACTTTTTTCATGGTTTTTCTCAGTCAAACACAGTTATTGAACGCGATGGTGTCGCGGGTGGCAGCGGCTTCAGGGTGCCAGGAGCACTGCGGCCTGCGGGAAATGGGTGGCAAAGTTGTCGGCATTCAGGGGCGCACCATCGAGGGTGGCGTCGGTGACGCGCAGCACGCCGCCATCGGGGCAGACCAGCTGCAAGCGGCCCGCTGCGGCAGACAGCGCAATGGCCGCTGGGCGCTGTGCCACGCTGCCGGCATGGCGCGTCTGCCAGATCACCAGGCGCCCTTCGGCCAGGTCGGCAAAGGCGCCGGGATAGGGGCGGGTCAACGCCCGCACAAAGTTGTGCAGCTCGACGGCGCCCAGCTGCGCCGGTATGCGGCCATCCTCGGGCTTGCGCCCGCCAAAATAGGCGCCTTGGGACAGGTCCTGCGGCGTGAGCCGGGCCGTGCCGTCCAGCAGCGCCGGCAGGCTGCGCCAGAGCACCAGCTCGGCGGCCACGGTGACTTTGTCGAACACATCCCGGGCGCTGTCGTCCGGCAGGATCGGCACCGCCATCTGATCGACGATGGCCCCGTTGTCGGGCTTTTCGTTCATCACATGCAAGGTGGCGCCGGTCTCGGTCTCGCCATGGATCACCGCCCAGTTGATCGGCACCCGGCCCCGGTACTTGGGCAAGAGCGAGCCGTGCATGTTGAACGCCCCTCGGGGCGCCGCAGCCAGCAGCGGGGCGCCGAGCATGTGGCGGTAGTAAAACGAAAACAGAAAATCAGGGCGGGCCGCGCGCACCTGGGCCAGCACCTCGTCGGTATTCGGATCGTCGGGCGTGATCACCGCAATGCCATAAGTGCCAGCCAATGCGGCCACACTGGCAAACCAGATGGTCTCGCCGGGGCTGTCCTGGTGCGTCACGACCAGCGGCACTTCGACGCCGCGCCCCAACAGGGCCTGAAGGCAGCGCACGCCCACGTTGTGGTACGCGAAAACCACGGCCCGCGGGCGTTCGCCTCGAGCCTGCCTGCCAATGCTCATGCGCCCTCTCCCGGCTGACGCTCCAGCACGGCGGCAATCACATAGCGCGGGCGCTGGCGCACTTCCTGGTAAATGCGGCCGATATATTCGCCCAGCAGGCCGATTCCAAACAGCACAATGCCGATCAGCAGGAAGGCAATGGCGAACAGGGTGAACAGCCCGCCTTCTTCCGGCCCCAGGATCAGGCGGCGCCCGCCCATGTAAATCACCAGCAGGCCCGACAGCAGCGAGACGATGATGCCTACCATCGAAAACAGCTGCAGCGGCACCAGCGAAAAGCCGGTCATCAGATCGAAATTCAGGCGGATCAGGCTGTAGAGCGAATATTTGGACTCGCCCGCCTGCCGCTCTTCATGGCCCACCACGATTTCGGTGGGGTTCTGGGCAAACTGGTAGGCCAGCGCAGGGATGAAGGTGTTCATCTCGTTGCACTGGTTGATGGTGTCGATGATGCGCCGGCTGTAGGCCCGCATCATGCAGCCCTGGTCGGTCATCCTGATGCGGGTGATGCGTTCGCGCAGGCGGTTCATGGCCCTGCTGGCCACATGGCGCCACCAGCTGTCGTTGCGCTGGCGGCGGATGGAACCTACGTAGTCATGGCCCGCATCCATCTGCGCCAGCAGGGCAGCGATGTCCTCGGGCGGGTTTTGCAGGTCGGCATCGAGGGTGACCACGCGCTCGCCGCGGCTGTACTCGAAGCCCGCCAAAATGGCGCGGTGCTGGCCAAAATTGCCATTGAGCAACACGACGCGCGTCACATCCGGGCGCCGCTCGAATTGCTCCGAAAGCAGGCGGGCCGACTGGTCGCGGCTGCCATCGTCGACGAACACCACCTCGTAGCGCACGCCGAGCGCATCGAGCGCCGGGTACAGACGGGCGAACAGGGCCGGCAGCACCGCCTCTTCGTTATAGACGGGAATGACGACGGAAAGCACAAGCGGAGCAGGCATGGGGGGCGATCAGACCAAGACAGGGCGAAGGACGCGTGCGACGGCTTCACACACCCGCAGCACATCTGCGTCTTGCATGGCCGGAAACAGTGGGAGTGTGATGGTACGTTGTCCAATATCCTCAGCCACCGGGAAGTCGCCCACGGCAAACCCCCGCTGGCGGTAGAGCGTGAACAGGTGCATGGCCGGGTAGTGCACGCCCACGCCGATGCCCTCGGCGCGCATGGATTCGATGAAGGCACCGCGCGTGATGCGCAGGCGGTCCAGCGGCAGCAAGGGCTGGAACATGTGCCAGTTGCCCTGCTCGAACTCAGGCAACGGCAGCTCCAGGCCCAGCGTGCGATCCAGGTGGACGAAATACTGCCGTGCAAGATAGCGGCGCCTTGCATTGAAGCCGTCGAGCTGGCGCAGTTGGCCCAGGCCGATGGCGGCGGCGATATCGGTGAGATTCGACTTGCCGCCCAGCACATCGACATCCATGGTGCCGTCGGCCGCGCGGGTCACGCCCTGCAGGCGAAGCTTCTCGCACAGCCGCGCTTCGTTTTCGTCGTTGAGCACGAGGCAGCCGCCTTCGCCGCTGGTCATGTTCTTGTTGGCGTGGAAGCTGAACGCCACCAAATCACCCATGCTGCCCAGGCGGCGGCCCTGCCATTGGGCGCCGCAGGACTGGGCTGCATCCTCGATCACGCGCAGGTCATGGCGGCGGGCGATGGCGTACAGGCGGTCCCGGTCCACCGGCAGACCCGCCAGGTCCACCGGCAGCAAGGCGCGCGTGCGGGGGGTAATGGCGGCTTCGAGACGGTTCAGGTCGATGTTGCGGCTCTCGCGATCGACATCGACAAACACGGGCGTGGCGCCCACGGCCAGGATGACATTGGCGGTGGCCACCCAGCTCAGGGGCGTGGTGATGACCTCGTCGCCCGGGCCGATGCCGGCAATGCGCAGCGCTATCTCGAGCGCAGCCGTGGCCGAGTTCATGACCCGTACCGGACGGCCGCCCACATAGGCCGACAGCGCGCCTTCGAATTCGCGGGCCTTAGGGCCAGTGGTGAGCCAGCCAGAACGCAACACCGCGGTCACGGCAGCGATGGTGTCCTCATCGAGACAAGGACGGGTGAAAGGCAAAAAATCCATGGGGGTTCCAATCTTCACATGACTTACGCAAAACAGGCCTAGAAGCCTGCCACAAAGGCAGGCACCCGTTGGGCATCCCTGTTTTGCGTCAATCCTCTTCAGTGGCTGCGGGCAACGATGACAACGCCGACGATGATGATGGCGATGCCCAGCAAACGCTGCGGGCCGACAGCCTCGCCAAAAAGCCAATGGGCAAGGGCTGCGTTCACCACATAGCCGATCGACAGCATGGGGTAGGCGATGCTGACCTCGACCCGCGACAGGGCCAGGATCCACACCACCACGCTCACGACATAACACGACAGGCCGCCGATCACGGGCAGGCTGGTGGCCAGCGACCAGCCGATGGGCACGATGTTGGCGGGTGCAAAATCAAAATGGCCGATCTGGCGCACCCCAGCCTTGAGCAGCAACTGGGCGGCGGCATTGAGCAGCACACCGGCCAGGATCAGTCCGAATTCATGGAGCTTCATCGGGCCTGGCCCTCGGGCTTGACCACGACCAGGCGGTTGGCATCCTGGTAGACGATGCGCATGGGGAGCTGTTTCTGCAGGAGCTCCTCGTAAGTGCCCCGCCTCATCACGGCTGCCGCTTTGGGCAGGCTGTGCCAGCGGGCCACAAAAACCTCCAGCGTGGGCAGCCAGCGGGTGGGCTCGGCTTGCTGGCCAAAGCTGAATTCATCGCGATAGTCGACCAGTGTCACAGGCCGGCGCAGGTAAAAAGGCAAGGTCTGATCGTAATACCGCACGGAAAACACCTCGGTATCGGCCTGCAGATAGGACGCCAACTGGGGCACCACCGCCTTGCTGCTCTTGAGCACACCGCCGTAACGATCATGTCCGATGAGGCCCGCTGTCACGGCCATCAAGCTGCCCAATGCAACCAGTGCCACGGCCGCAAGCGGGCGCCCCCGCCGCAACACCCACCAGGCGGGAACCGTCGCCAGCAGATACAGGACGGCAGCCAGGGCCAGAACCTGCAGAAAGGATTGCAGCGCCTGCCGTGTTTCGCCGGGTGCCAGCCAGCGACCCGCAAATGGCGTCGCCACCAGAACCACCAGCCAAAGCAGCATCGGCAACGGCAGATGCCACTGCAGCCGGCGAGGGGGCAGCTGGCTCAGATAACGCCCCGCGGCCAAGGCCAGCGCAGGAAACATCGGCAGGATATACGAGGGCAATTTGGAGCGGGAAACGCTGAAAAACACCAGGATGAACAGCGACCAGATCCACAACAGCCGCAGCGGTTGAAACACCGCGCCGCGCTCAGCCTGCACCCCTTGCTTGAGCATGCCTGGCAGCAGCGTCGTCCAGGGCATCATGCCTACCAACAAATAAGGCACAAAGTAATAAAGGCGGCCACTGCGGTGGGCCTCATTGGTCAGGAAACGCCGGAAATGCTCGCGCACAAAGAAGAAATCAAAAAATCCGGGGTTTTCGAGCGAAACGGCAACAAACCAGGGCGCGGTCAGCCCCAAAAAGAGCAGCAGACCGCTCCCCCAGTGCATGCGCCGCCAGAAGCCGAATTGCCGCTGCACCAGGCTGTAAAGCACCAAGGTGGCCCCGGGAATCACCAGCCCGATCAAGCCCTTTGACAGCGTGGCACCGGCCATTGCCGCCCAGCACAGCCACATGGCATGGCGCTGCCCGGTGGGAGACACACCATCGCGCTGGGCCAACAAAAACGCGCACAGGGCCAGCGTCAGGAAAAAGGTCAGCCCCATGTCCAACGAGAGGAAATGGCTGTTGGCAATGATCCAGGTGGTGCCGGCAGCCACCAGCGCGGCGTAATGCCCCGTTGCGTCGCCCCAGAGCCGACGGGCCGTCCAGGCCACGACCGCCACGGTCATCAAACCCGAGAGCCCCGGCCAGAACCGCGCGGCGAATTCGTTGATGCCGAACAGGTGCAAGCTGGCAGCGCCCATCCAGTAAGGCAGGATGGGCTTTTCGAAATAGAGGAAACCATTCAGACGCGGCGTCAGCCAGTCCCCGCTTTGCAGCATGCCCAGCGCCAGCGTGGCGTAACGCCCCTCGTCAGGGCTGATGAGGGCGCGGGCCCCAAGGGACCCCATCCACAGAGCGGCCAGGATCGACCATGCCAGCCACTGCATCCAGGATGGAACGACAGGCGGAACGGGTGCAACGGGTGGATTGGGCAGGAGCCTGTCGGACTTGGAAGTCGCCGGCTGCAAATCGGCCGCAGCGGTCCATTTTTTACCCGCCTCTTGACCCATAGCGAGGCTATGGGCCTGCGAATCGGGCAAAAACTGTCCTCGCTGGGGCCGATTTTGACGAAACCTTCGGTTTTCGCTCTCGGCGCTCCAAGCCCGACAGGCTCCTAGGTTTTTGGGGTGCATGATCTTGTTGATTTTCCCATGGGTTTAGGCGCTGCGCCGGACAAGTTCCTGGCGCCATCGAGGCCGATGCGTCACTTGCGCTGCCCAACAGTGGCGGCGCGATCCGCCAGCGCATAGGCCTTGAGCCATTGCGCGCAGACCAGATAGGCCAGCACCAGAGCACCCATGCCCGCCAGCATGTCGGCGGGGGGCGCCACAAAGCCGAACCAGGCACCCACCGGCGTGAACGGCAATGCCATGGCCAGCAGCAAGGCGATGAGCGACGATGCCGCCAAGGCCGGGTGCGGCAGGTCCCGCCATGGCCGGGCGCGGGTGCGGATGACGAAGATCACCAGAATCTGCGTGGCCATGGATTCCATGAACCACATGGTGCGGAATTCGTCGGCGGTGGCCTGAAAAAGCCACAGCAGGCCGCCGAAAGTGGCCATATCGAACAGCGACGACAGCGGCCCCATGGTGCCGGCAAAGCGCAGCAGACCCTTCATGTCCCACACCTGCGGCTTTGCAGTGGCCTCGGGGCGCACCGTATCGAAGGGAATGCCGATTTCCGAAAAGTCGTACAGCAGGTTGTTCAGCAGGATTTGCGTGGGCAGCATGGGCAAGAACGGCAGGAACAGCGAGGCCACCGCCATCGACAGCATATTGCCGAAGTTGGAGCTGGCGCCCATGCGCACATATTTGAGGATGTTGACGAAGGTGCGCCGCCCTTCCTCCACGCCATCGGCCACCACTTCCAGGTCCGACGCCAGCAAGATCATGTCCGCCGCCGCCTGCGCCACACCGCTGGCGCCTTCCACCGACAGCCCGATGTCGGCCACCTTGAGCGCGGGGGCGTCGTTGATGCCGTCGCCCAGAAACCCCACCACCGCGCCATGCGCCTTGAGCGCCCGCACCAGGCGCGCCTTCTGGTCGGGCGCCAGCCGGGCATAGATGTCCACCGACTGCACCTGCACCACCAGGGCGTCGTTCGTGAGGGCGGCGATGTCTGCGCCCGTCAGCACCCTATCGGCGGACAAGCCCATCTGCTGCGCCAGCCGCTGCACCACGATGGGGTTGTCCCCCGACAGGATCTTCAGGCGCACGCCCGCCGCCGACAGCCGCGCTATGGCCGCGGCCGCCGTGGGCTTGGCAGGGTCGGCAAAGGCGCAGAGCCCCTCGAAGACCAGATCCGTCTCGTCGGCCACGGTCAGCGCCTGCGCAGCGCTGGCGGTATCGGGCCTTGTGCGCGAGGCCACGGCCACCACGCGCAGGCCTTGCAGGGCCAGCGCCTGCACCTGCGCCAGGCCTTCGGCCCGCCCCGCGTCGCCCAGGGGCTGCACTGCGCCGCCCATGCGCTGGCGCGTGCACAAGGCCAGCACGGCCTCGGGCGCGCCTTTGACGATCAGCAGGCGCTCGCCAGGCCCCTCGGCCCATACGCTGCCGACGCGGCGGGTGAAATCGAACGCATGGCGCTGCAGCAGCTTCCAGCCCTGCGCTGCATCCGGGTGGCTGGCCAGCAGCGCCGCGTCGAGCGCTCCCCGGTCGCCACCCAGGCTGGCGGCAATGGCGCCCAGCCTTGCCGCCTGGGGGTCGTCCTGCCCCGCCGCATTCAGACTGCGCGACAGGGCAATCTCGGCACTGGTCAGCGTGCCCGTCTTGTCGGTGCACAGCACCGTCATGGCGCCCAGATCGTGAATGGCGGCCAGCCGCTTGACGATGACCTTGCGCCTGGCCATGCGCAAGGCGCCCCGCGACAGCGTCACGGTGGTGATCATGGGCAGCAGCTCGGGCGTGAGGCCCACCGCCAGCGCCACCGCAAACATCAGCGATTCGAGCACCTGGCGGCCAAACAGCATGTGCGTGGCCAGCACCACCACCACCAGCGCCAGCGTGAGGCGGGCGGTGATCAGGCCAAAGGCATGCATGTCGCGCTGGAAGGCCGACACCGTCTGCCCCTCGCCCAGCACGACGGCAGCGGCGCCAAACAGGGTGTTGCGGCCGGTGCCCACCACCAGCGCCTGCGCTTCGCCCGTCTGGGCGACCGAGCCACGAAACAGGGCATTGCTGGCCTCGCCCGCCGAGGGGGCGGTCACCACGCCGGGGTGCTTTTCCACGGGATAGGGCTCGCCGGTCAGTGCGGCCTCACCGGCGGTGAAGGCCTCGCTGTCCAGCACCAGGGCGTCGGCTGCAATGATGTCGCCCGCCCGCACACGCATGACGTCGCCGGGCACCACCTCTTCCACCGGCACCTGACGGAAAACACCGCCCCGAAGCACCTCTGCACGCAGCGCCACCGCGCGGCGCAGCATCTCGGCAGCACGGGTGGCCCGCCCTTCCTGCACGGTGTCGAGCCCGATCGACAGGCCCAAAATGGTCACGATGATGCCGCCGCCCACGCCGTCGCCCGTGGCCACCGAGACGACGCTGGCGCCCAGCAGGATCAGCGACAGCGGCTCCCCCAGGCGCCGGCCGATGGCGGCCAGCAGCCCCTTGGCCTGCGGCGGGGCATCCGAGTTGGGCCCGTATTGCGCCAGCCGGGCCTGCGCTTCGCTGTCTGTCAGGCCCTCGGCACTGCACTGCAACTGTGCACACAATGCCTTCACAGGCAAGTTCCAGAACCTCTGCGCAGAAGCGCCTGAAGAAGACGTCATGATTGGATATTCCCTGCAGCCCGGGTGGCACCCGGAAAACGCCCACCCAATGGCCAGTACATACGGCGATCAGCCGCCACGCACCAGCAGCACCGGCACCGGCGACTGGCGCACCACCTGCTCGGCATCGCTGCCCAGCAGCACCCGGCCCACGCCGCGCCGGCCATGGGTGCCCAGCACGATGAGTTGCGCGCCCCATTCCTTGGCCTTGGAAATTACCAGATCGCTCACGCGCCCGGCATAGCTTTCAAACAGCTCGACCTCCACCGGCACCCCGGCAGCACGCACCCGGTTCTCGGCGTCCTGCAACACCTCCTGGCCGGCCTTCTTGAGCGTGTCGAACACTTCCGCGGTCAGCGCCAGGCTGGACTCGAAGCTCGTCATGAACGAGATTTCATCCACCACATGCAGCAACCGGATCGTCGAGCCCATCACCCGCGCCAGCGCAATCGCCTC
>WOZN01000226.1 GCA_011620245.1 Acidovorax sp. | reverse complement strand
CCCACCTTGTCCAGCTTGAAATTGCCGGCGCGCGTATAGGCGGCCGAGCCATCGGGCTGCTGCACCTTGAAAAAGCCGTTGCCGTTGATGGCTACATCGAGGTTGTTGCCCGTCACGGTGACGTTGCCCTGCGAGAACTGCTGCGCCACGGCGGCCACTTCCACGCCAATGCCGTAGTTGGCGCCGCCGCCGGCGCCCATGGAGGACGCCACCAGGTCCGCGAACTCGGCGCGCGAGGATTTGAAGCCCGTGGTGTTGGCGTTGGCGATGTTGTGGCCGATCACGTCCAGGTTCTTGCTGGAAGCGTTCAGGCCCGAGAGACCTTGTTGGAAACCCATGGTGTGTACTCCTGGTGAATCTTGAAATTACAGAATGGCCTTGATGCCTGCCTGGGTGGTCGTGCTGCCGCGCGACAGCTGCAGTTGCAGGTTGCCGCTGTCCATGCTCACGGCGGTGATCTTGTCGATCATCAATGCGGTCGATGCCACGTTGGTTTCGCCATTGGCGGCCAGCACCTTGAAGCGCGGTGCACTGTCGCCCTGGTACTGGGATGCATCCCAGGCAAAGTTGTGGCGGCCCGCGGGCAGGGCGCCCATGTCCACCGTACCCACCTCTTTGCCGGCGGCATCGAGCACCTGGACCTTCACGCTGGCCGCCGATGCGGCAAGGTCGAAGGCGCCGGTGGCCTGGCCGCTCGCGCTGTCCACGGACAGGGTGTCGCCTTCCGCCATCACCTGGCGGCCCACCATGGCGCTGCCCTGCAGCATCTGCTGGGCAGAAAACTGGCTGACCAGGCCCTTGACGGTGTCGTTGAGCTGCTGGATGCCGGTCACCGTGTTGATCTGCGCGATCTGCGAGGTCATCTGCGCGTTGTCCAGCGGGTTCATCGGGTCCTGGTTGTTGAGCTGGGCTACCAGCAGTTTCAGGAACCGGTCTTGTGCCGCTGCGGGGTCGGCTGCGTTGTCGGTTTTGGTCGCCGTGGTGCCCAGGGCCGTGGTGCCCGAGGTGCCCGAGGTGCCCGAGGTGGCGGAGGTTGTGCTGTTGATCATGGTGGCTTGTCCTGAAAATTACTGGCCCATCTGCAGGGTCTTGAGCAACAGCGACTTGGCTGTGTTCATGACCTCGACGTTGTTCTGGTACGAGCGCGAGGCAGAGATCATGTTCACCATCTCCTCCACGGCGTTGACATTCGAATGGGTGACATAGCCCTGCGCATCGGCGGAGGGATGGCTGGGATCGTGGATGCGCCGCCCGGGCTGATTGTTTTCGCTGATGGCGCTCACACGCACGCCCGCCGAACTGTCCGCACCCATGGGCGCGGTCTGGAAAACCACCTGGCGGGCCTTGTAGGCCTGCCCGTCCGGCCCTGCCACGGCATCCACGTTGGCCAGGTTGCTGGCCACGACGTTGAGCCGCTGTGACTGGGCGCTGATGGCGCTGCCCGACACATTGAAGATGGAGAACATGGACATGGTGGTTTTCCGTTTTCTGCGTGGCCCGGCTTACTGGCCCTGGATGGCGCTGAGCATGGTCTTGGCCTGCCCGTTGATGAAGCGCAGTGTGGCCTCGTAGCGCACGGCGTTGTCCACGAAGTTGGCGCGCTCACGGTCGAGGTCGACCGTGTTGTTGTCGAGGCTGGGCTGTGTTTGCACGCCATACCCCAGCGTGCCGCGCGATCCCGAGCCCAGGTTCGCGCTTGGCAGGGGAATGTGGCGCGGGTCGGTGGTGCCCGCATTGCCGGTGCCGCCGCTGACGAGGTGGGCGGTGCCAGTGCTGGAGCCAGTGGCGTCGCGCAGGGCTTCGGCAAAGTTGAAGTCGCGTGCCACATACCCCGGTGTGTCGGCGTTGGCAATGTTGCTGGCGATGGCACGCTGGCGCTCGGCACGCAGCAAAAGCGCGTTGCCGTGAAAGTCCAGCTGGTCGGTCAGCTTGTCAAGCATTTGTGCCTCACACTCAGGGTTGCAGTGGCGCCGGGTCCTGGAGGGGAGTTTCCGGCGTGGATTGATTATGGAAATCGCCGGGTTTTTCTAAAGCCCGAAGAACGCGGGCATTGGCGCGCAGTTTCCGGGTTCAGGCTGTGCGGGTCTGCCTATAGTTGCAGTGGTGAAATGGTCTGCCCGGTGGCTGGCAGTCCATGCGCCCGTCCAGGAGATCGCCATGCCGCTCATTACCCACCTTGCCTCTTTTCCCCCCTCTTTGATGCGGGCTGGCCTGCCAGCGTTGCGGCGCGCCTTGCTGCGCACGACGCTGGTGCTGGCGGGTTTGGGGGCTGCGCTTTGCAGCGGCCCTGCCCTGGCGCAGGCAGCGGCGGACCCGGCTGCGGATCTGGGGCCGCTGACGCAGCGCTGGCTGGACGATGCGCTGGCGCGCAACCAGCCCGGCGGCTTGCCCTTGCGCATGGAAGTCAGCGTGGGCCAGCTCGACAGCCGGCTGCGCCTGGCGCCATGCGCCCGCGTAGAGCCCTATTTGCCGACCGGCGCGCGCCTGTGGGGGCGCACGCGCCTGGGGCTTCGCTGTGTGGAAGGTGCCACGGCCTGGAACGTTTTTCTGCCGGTGACCATCAAGGCTTTTGGCCCCGCCTGGGTGCTGAACGGCAATGTGGCGTCCGGTGCCGTGCTGACGGCGGCAGATGCCAGCGAAGCCGAGGTTGACTGGGCTGCCGAAGCCGCGCCCGTCATCGCCAACCCCGAGCAGTGGGTGGGGCAGGTGGCCGCCCGCCAGTTGATGGCGGGGCAGGCGGTGCGCCAGTCCATGGTGCGGGCCCCCCATGTTTTCCGCACAGGTGCCCAGGTGCGGGTAGTGGCCCAGGGCCCGGGCTACTCGGTGACATCGTCGGGCCAGGCGCTGTCGAATGGCGCAGTGGGGCAAACTATCCGCATCCGCATGGGTAACGGGCGAATAATATCGGGCATTGTGAATGAAGATGGGACGATCAACGCATCGCTTTGATGCGCCGTTGGCGAGAAATGGCTAAAGTCTCATGCAAATGGGTCGAAAACATTGCTACTGTGCCCCATATCGAGCGGGGTGTTGGAGAGAGCGATGAAGATTGGTCAACAACCGGAACTCCCGGGCGCACGCGCGCAGACAGGGCTGCCCAAACAGGCAAAAGCCCCTGCCGCAGCGGAAGAAGCGGCAAAAGGCGCAAGCTCGGCGTCGGCCGCTGGCGTGCCCGTCACGGTTTCCATGAGCGCTCGAACCCTTGCCCAGACGGCGCGCAGCGTGGGAGATTTTGATGCGGGCCGGGTCAAGGCGGTGAAAGCTGCTATTGAGCAAGGCACGTTCACCGTGGATGCCGAGGCCATTGCCGACAAGTTGCTGTCCAACGCCCAGGAAATATTCTCCCGCTCCCGCGGTTGAGCCGTTTTCACCATCCCAAGTCTTCAACCGCACACAGGCACCATGCAGCTGGAGGACGCGCTCACCGCGGTAGAGCATCAACTGGAAAGCGTCTCCAAAGCGCTGCTGGCTGCAGACCCGCAAGCGCTGGAGTCGGGCAGCACCCAGCTGCGCGACGCAGCTGCACAGCTTTCGCAGGCCATGGTGCAGATTTCCCGGCAAGGCGTTGTGCCTGCTGACCTGCAAAAGCGCCTGCAGGCCATCGGCGCGTTGCTGGGTGTTCAGCGCGAAAGCCTGGCCCGCCTGGCCGCCCTGACCGAAAGACAAGCCGCAGGCTTGTTGCCCCCAGATGCCGCCGCCACCTATGGCAGCGCCATGGGCGGCCGCAATGCGGGGAGCGTGGCCCGCATCTATCGTTCTGCCAGCTGAGAGCTGAGAGCTGAGAGCTGAGAATTTGCGCATGGCGCAAGCCGCGCGGTAAAGCGCCGCAACCCTTCCCCCTCGATCAGAAATCGCTGTGCCCGGTCAGTGGCTGCGCATCTTTGCGCGCAGCCGGGCAATCGACTGGCTGTGCAATTGGCACACCCGTGATTCCGTAACGCCCAGCACCGCCGCAATTTCCTTGAGGTTCATGTCATGCTCGTAGTACATGCCCATGATGTACTGTTCGCGCTCGGGCAGGCTCTGGATGGCCTTGACCAGCGCGGCGCGCAGCCGGTGGTCGCGCAATAGTTCGAGGGGATCAGCGTCGCTGTCGGCCGCGTGGCGGTCCAGAAAACCCTCCTCGTCGTCATTGCCGTGGGCCATGTCCTCCAGGTACACCAGCTGCGTGCCCCGCACCTTGCCCAGCAGGCTCTGGTATTCGGTCAGGGGCATGCCCATCTCGGCGGCAATTTCTGATTCCAGCGGGCTGCGCCCCAGCTTTTGTTCCAGCCGGTGCAGGGCGTGCTCGATGTCTTTCTGGCTCTTGCGCGAACTCCGTGACATCCAGTCGCCCTCGCGCAACTCATCGAGCATCGCCCCGCGGATGCGCTGGGTGGCGAAGGTTTCGAACTGCACCCCCTGGGTGGCTTCATAGCGGGAAAGTGCCTCTGCCAGCCCCATCATTCCGACCTGGATCAGGTCGTCCACCTCCACATTGGGGGGCAGCTTGGCAATCATGTGGTGGGCGATCCGGCGAACCAGCGGCACATGCTGGCGGATCAGCGCATCACGGTCGAGCTGGCCTTTGGCGGTATACATCAGATCAGTGGCTCCGAGCACCATGCGAAGGCAGACCGGTCAGGTTTGGGGTGGGCATGGCAGACATTGTTCCACCGATGGTGCCCGCGTTTTCCAGCAGTTGCAAGGCAAGGCGCTGCATGTCCTGGCCATTGTGGGCGGACAGGGTCGTGGTGCGCATGCGCCCACCCAGGTGACGGTCTGCACATTGCTGCAAGGTGCGCAGCGCACCCGCTGTCTTGCTGCGTTCCGGTGCGCTGTTTTCCTGCAATACCGCAGCCACAGTGCAAGGCAGGCCTGCATGCAGCACGATCTGCTTGAGGGTCTGGTAGCTCGTGAGCACGCCTGCGGCGCCTGGTGGCATCACGACCAGGGGCGTCGTGGCGGTGTGCGTGAGCAATGGGCCCAGCACGCTGGCCGGCGCATGGAGCACCAGCAGCCCGTAGGCGCGAAAATAGGGCAGCAGCCCCTGCAGCGGAGGTGCTTGGCCTGCCTGGGCGATGCGCGCCAACTCGGGCAGCCCTCTGGCCGCAGGCAGGACGGCGAGCGACGAGGCGATGGTCCCCAGGTCGAGGCTTGCGCCCTCATGCCACGGCGCCTGTCTGAGCAGATGGTGGAGCCCGGGGGATGCTTCTGTTTCATAGGCAGTGCCATCCAGCACCAGCACCGGGTAGCCCAGGCGTTGCAGGCTGGCACATAGCTGCCAGAGCGTCTCCAGGCTGCTTTCCGCCTGCCCCTGGCTGGCCACGGCCAGCACGCGCAATTCAGACTGCGGCGTGAAGCTGTGCAGGCCGGCACCCTGGTGAAAACTGGTGTCAAGCATCCACAAATCCCCGTTCGGTCATGGCGTCGGGCGAGTGCGAGAAGAAGAAGTTCAGATCGGCAGCCTTGGGGTCGAACGCCGATTTGGTCGGTGCGCGCATCGATGTGCTGATGAGCTGGTGCGCATCGGCGGTTTCCCAGTCTTCGGGAACGCGCTGGCCGTTGGTGATGCCGCGCAGCACCATCTGGTGGCGAATCAGCGCATCCAGGGCGGGGCCCAGCTTGACGGCTTCGTCCACCTTGGAAAGGATGGCCTGCTGCGATCCGCTGGTCTTGAAGGCGGTGAGCACATCGTCGAGCGTGTCGCCGTGGCAGCCGGCGTTCAGCACCAGCAGGCGGTTGACGTGGGGCAGATCCAGCACATCCAGCATGTCGCGCTTGCGCGGATCGCGCGGTGCGACGCCCGTGGTGTCGATCAGCACCATCTTCTTGCCGCTGAGCAGCCCGAGCAGATCCTGCAGCGCAGCGCGGTCATGGGCCAGGTGGGCCACGATGCCGAGCATGCGCCCGTAGGTGCGCAGCTGCTCATGGGCGCCCACGCGGTAGGTGTCCAGCGTGATCAGCCCCACGCTGGCAGGTCCATGGATGCGTGCGCAGTGGGCGGCCAGCTTGGCGGTGGTGGTCGTCTTGCCCACGCCGGTGGAGCCCACCAGTGCAAAGATGCCGCCTTCTTCATACAGCGGTGGCGCATGCATGTCGGTCTTGAGGTTGCGCTCCAGCACCTCCATGAGCCAGCGCACGGATTCGGCCGCCGACAGCTCTTCGGGCATGCGCTCCAGGATGGCGCGCGACAGCGCAGGCGAATAGCCGGCGCGGATCAGCTTGAGCATCAGATTGGACTGGATCGGATTCTGCCGGGCCTGGCCCAGCCACGACAATGTGTTGAAGCGGTCTTCGATCAGCTCCTTCATGGCATGCAGCTCGTTCATCAGACTTTGCTGGCCCGCCGAGGATGTGGGTGCGGCCATCCGTGGCTCGGGGCGGCTGCGAGGCGCAGGCTCTGCGGGCCGGTCCATGGAATTGGCGCGCAGCGGGTTGTGGCGCGCCACCTGCACCGGCGCCTGCACCTGTGGTGTGGGCATGCGCTCGCGATCAGTCGTGGGGTCGCGGCTGCGGTCGGTAAGCGTGGGCGTTTCGGCAGGGCCATTCAGCGCCTCGTGGCGGCGCCGCAGCATGCGTTCGCGCACATAGTCCTGAAAGGAAAGCGTGCTCATGGCCAGCTGTTCCGTGTCTTCTTCGACCGGGTTGCGCGCGGCGGGCGCCGGGGCGCCAGGCGCCGTGCGGGCTGCCCGTTGCGAGGCCGGTGTCAGATGGGCCTGCGTGCCCGAGGCTGCGCTGCCGCTGTCCAGGTCCGACAATGTGTCTTCTGCGGTGGCCACCACCTCCACGCCGTTGGCCGTGGGGCGGTTGGACAGGATGAGCGTGCCTTCGCCAAACGCCATGCGCGCTTTGGCCAGGGCCTCCCGGGAGGTGGGGGCGGTAAAGCGTTTGATGTTCATGCGGATGCACCTTTGAGGATGGGCCCGATACGGATGGTGTGGGTCTCGGGGATTTCACTGTGCGCAAGCACCTGCAGGCGAGGCGCTACGCGACGCACCAGCCGGGCAATGGCGGTGCGAATCTGGTCGGGCACCAGCAGGCAGGCGGGCAAGCCCAGCTCTTCCTGCTTCATTGCCACTTCGGCTGCTTTTTGCGTCAGGATGTCTGCCACGCCCGGGTCGAGTGCGGGGCCTGCAGCATTGCCCAGGGCCTGCACCAGCAGGCGCTCCAGCCCGGGTTCGATGGCAATGACGTTGAGTTCGCGCGTGGGGCCATAGATTTGCTGCACGATGGCGGGCGACAGTGCAATGCGCACCCGCCGTGCCAGCTCTGCCGGGTCCGAGATGCTCACGGCATGCTCGGCCAGCGTCTCGATGATGGTGCGGATATCGCGAATGTGCACAGACTCCTCCAGCAGCAGCTGAAGAACCTTCTGGAACGTTGCGATGGAAACCATTTTCGGGACCACTTCTTCGATGAGTTTCGGGGCCAGCTTGGCCACATGCTCCACCAGCTGCTGGGTTTCCGTGCGGCTGAGGAGCTTGGCTGCTTGCACTTGCATCAAGTGTGACAAATGGGTGGCCATCACGGTTTCTGAATCAACCACGGTAAAACCCGCCATTTGTGCCGCTTCCTTCTGGCGTTCGTCGATCCAGTGCGCTGGCAGGCCAAAAGCGGGGTCGGTGGTGGCGGTGCCGATCAGCGGCGTGGTGATGCCGCCGGGGTTGATGGCCAGAAACATGCCGGGGAACGCCTCGCCTTCGCCCTCCACCACGCCACGCAGCGTGATGCGGTAGCCGCTGGGTTTTAATTCGAGGTTGTCGCGCACATGCACGGCGGGCGGCAGAAAACCCACCTCCTGCGCAAACTTGCGGCGCACGCCCTTGATGCGGGTGAGCAGGTCGCCCTGGCGGCTCTTGTCCACCAGCGTGATCAGCCGGTAGCCCAGCTCCAGCCCCAGCAGGTCCACGGGCTGAAGATCGTCCCAGGTGGCTTCGCCATCACTGACCGGGGCGGGCGGGGCCTCGACGGCTGGCGGCACCTTCTGGCGCTCATGCATCACCCAGGCGCCATAGCCCAGCAGCCCGCCCAAGGCCAGAAACACGATATGCGGCATGCCCGGAATCAGCCCCAGCAGCAGCAGGATGCCGGCCGTCACCCCCAGCACGCGGGGCGACATGAACAGCTGCTCCACGATCTGGCGGCCCATGTCATGGTCCTTGCCCACGCGCGAGATCACCATGGCGGCTGCCACGGAAATCAGCAGGCCCGGAATCTGGGCCACCAGCGCATCACCGATGGCCAGCAGGATATAGCTGTCGGCGGCCTGCTTGACCGACAGATCATGCTGCAGCACGCCGATGGCAAAACCGCCCACGATATTGATCAGCAAGATCAGGATGCCGGCCACGGCATCGCCGCGCACGAACTTGGAGGCGCCGTCCATCGAGCCGAAAAAGTTGGCTTCCTCGGCCACTTCGGCGCGGCGGCGCTTGGCTTCCTTTTCGTCTATCAGGCCCGCATTCAGGTCGGCATCCACCGCCATCTGTTTGCCGGGCATGGCATCCAGCGTGAAGCGGGCCGACACCTCGGCAATGCGCTCGGCGCCCTTGGTCACCACCACGAAGTTGATCACCACCAAAATGGCGAACACGATCAGGCCCACGGCAAAGTTGCCGCCAATCAGAAAATGGCCAAACGCCTCGATCACCGCACCTGCCGCGCCGGGGCCCGTGTGGCCTTCCAGCAGCACCACGCGGGTAGAGGCCACGTTGAGCGACAGGCGCATCAGAGTGGTCAGCAGCAGCACCGAGGGGAAGGCCGCGAAATCCAGCGGGCGCAGCATGTAGGCCGCCACCATCATCACCATCAGCGCCACCGCGATGTTGAGCGTAAAGAACGCATCGAGCATCCATGGCGGGATGGGCAACACCATGAGCGCCAGGATGGTGACCACGAGCAAGGGGGCAGACAGGCCCTGCAGCGCGCCCGCGTTGCTGCCCGCCCATTGCTGAAGAGACTTTATGGAGGTGTTCATACGGCAGGGCCTTGCGGTGCAGCCCGGTTCAGCGGGTCGAGCTCAGGAGGGACATGGGGCTGCACCAGCGCGCCGGGCATCTTGCCCTCGCCACGCATGGCGGCCTTGAGGCGGTACACATAGGCCAGCACCTGGGCCACCGCGGTGTACAGCGTGGCGGGAATGGCCTGGTCGAGTTCGGCATGGGCATACAGGGCACGCGCCAGCATGGGTGACTGCAGCACGGGCACGCCGTGGGTGCTGGCCAGGTCGCGGATCTTCAGGGCGATCAGGTCGGTGCCGCGGGCAATCACCTGCGGGGCGCTCATGGTCTGTTCGTCGTATTTGAGGGCGACGGCATAGTGCGTGGGGTTCATCACCACAAAATCGGCCTTGGGCACGGCGCCCACGCTGGCGCGGTCGGCCATCTCGCGCTGGCGCTGGCGGATGCGGCCCTTGGTGTGGGGGTTGCCGTCCGACTCCTTGTGCTCCTGCTTGACTTCTTCGTGCGACATCTTGAGCCGCGACTTGAAGAAATATGCCTGCAGCGGCACGTCGATCACAGCCGCCAGGAACACCACCAGCAGCAGCAAGCTGGTGCCCGAGGTCAGCCACTGCGCCACATGGCGAAGCGCCAGGGGCGATGGCTGCAGCACCAGCATGGCCACGTTGTGGATGCTGCTGACCATGAAGTTCCACGCCACGAACGAAAGGATCACGGTCATCAGCACCATCTTGGCCACGTTGGCCATCTGTTGCTTGGAAAACAGATTGGCGGCGCCAGAGATCGGATTGAGCCGGTTGAACTGCGGCATGATGGGCTTGGCGCTGAAAATCCAGCCGCCCGCACCAATGGCGCTGAGCAGAGCGGCGCCGCCGGTCAGCACGGCAAACACCGTGCTGGCCACCAGGCCCACCAGCACCATGTCTTTGAGGCGGGTGAGCATGCTGCCCGTGGCCATCACGGTGACCGCATCGAAGCTCAGCTGCTGCTCCATGGCACGCTGCATATGCTCCATCAACTGGGGGGTCAGCACCAGCAGGCAGCCGGCCCCGGTGCCCAGGATGGCCAGGTGCGAAAGATCGCGTGAGCGGGCACCCTGGCCTTCTTCGCGCGTCTTCTGGAGCTTTCGCTCGGTCGCGGGGAGGCTTTTTTCTTGGCTGGATTCCATGGCGGCATGACGGTAGGTGTCATGCCATTGTCCTGAGCGACCTGGAAATCTAAAGCCCGATAAGAGGCCTGCGGGGCCTGCTTATCGGATGGCGCAGATCAGAAACCCAGGCTTGCCAGCAGGTCATCCACCTGCGACTGGTTGGCAACCACGTCGGGCGTATGCTCGGGGTCCACCACCGGCCCCGCCAGATGCGCGCGCGGCGCCTCGACCGCAGCTGTCTGCATGTTGGGCGGTGCGGTCTGGATGAGCAGTTGCACCAATTGCTGTTCAATCGTTGCCGTCAGATTCACCACGCGGGCAATCACCTGGCCCGTGAGGTCGTGGAAGTCCTGCGCCATCATGATCTCTGTCAGGTGCGCGTCGGCCTCGGCGGTCACGCGCTCCACGTCGGTGAGAAAGTTCATGATCTCGCCCTTGGCTACAGCCGCCACCGGGTCTTTCACCAGCGACGCGACCACCCTGCGGGTTTCTTGCGCAATGAAATCGTGCTGCGCCTTGGCCTGCTCCACGCGATAGAGCAC